>CAXMSH010000269.1:0-2172 GCA_964195875.1 Thermodesulfovibrionia bacterium | reverse complement strand
GGATGAAATATATATAATAGAAAATATAAACATTACTAATTCCGGATACATAAATATTAATACAAGCGCGGTGACAACAGCAACCAGTAGCCTGAAAGGCATTCTCTTCTTTGAAGTGATTTCTTTCAGAGCGTGATAGCGGAAAGTGCTGACCATCAGCACCGCCAAAATAAACGGCAACAGAAATATCATGATGTTTATCCCTTTCAGACCTCCCAAAACATCTTCATAAAACAGAACAAGTGTGGCTATCATAACCGCGGCCCCGGGTATGGGGAGGCCTGTAAAAGCCTTGCTCTCTGCTGTACCCATCTGCACATTATACCTTGCAAGCCTTAAGGCTCCGCAGATTACGTAAAAGAACGCAGCGCCCCAGCCGAAACGGCCAAAGTCCTGAAGTCCCCAGCTGTAGATAAGGACGGCGGGTGCAACCCCGAAAGCGACAAGGTCGGAAAGTGAATCCAGTTCTATCCCGAACTTTGTGGTGCTGTGAGTGACCCGGGCGACCCATCCGTCAAGACCGTCAAAGATAACCCCAGCCAGTATGGCCCATGCGCCGAAGACGTGCTGGCCCTTGAACGACGCCAGAATGGCATAGAACCCGCAGAACATCCCGCATAGCGTAACGGTATTCGGTAAAAGATAGATTCCTTTTCTCATATATTATTCAACCACAGATTTCATTCAGCCACTGACTTTCATTTAGCCACTGACTCACACAGACTAAATAATAACCATTATTACGGAAAAAGAGAGAAACTAAATATAGTCTGAGATTCTTATTTTTTTGAACAATTCCTGTTTTTTAGTCTGTGTAAGTCAGTGGCAAATTATGTTCTTATTTTTCCCCGATAATCCCTAAAACGGACTCACCGGCTTTCACCTTATCTCCTACTTTTACTTTAACCTGTGTGGTTAACGGCATAAAGATATCAACCCTTGAACTGAACTTTATCAGGCCAAACCTCTGCCCCTGCTTAAGCGAATCTCCTGGCTTTGCCCTGCAGACAATACGCCTCGCGAGCAGACCAGCGACCTGCCTGACCACCACCCTCTCCTGACCGCTCTGAATCAGCATGGTGACATGTTCATTAGCCTTTGACGCTTCCTCTCTGAACGCCGCCATGAACCTGCCGGGGTAATGGTCAACTCTCTTAACAACACCTTCACAGGGAGTCCTGTTAATATGAACGTTGAAAACAGACATAAAGATACTGACTTCCAAAGCCTTGCCGTTTAAGATTTCATCTTCGGTTGTCTCCTTGACAAGGATTACCCTTCCGTCCGCCGGCGAATATAAAAGGTCCTTTCCCTCAACAGTAGATCTCTCCGGGTCTCTGAAGAAATAGAACATGAACAGGGTCAGTGAAAATGGTATAACTGCTATGGGGAATGGCTTTACAAATAATAACGTTAATATTGTTATAACGGTAAATACAAGGATAAAAGGATAACCCTCTCTGGCGAATTTCAACATATTATAAGTAACGGGTAACGAGTGAGCAGTGACGGGTTACAAGATCGTTTTTTCCCCTCTGTGCCTTTGTGTCCCTGTTTAATAACTTTATCAGGCACAAATTGACAAAGGCACAAAGTATAAAAACAATATTTATGAAAGTTTTTGTCGTTTCGCTCTGTCCCTTTGCTACTCTGTGCCTTTGTGCCTATGCGTCTTTGTCCCTGTCCTTAAGCCTTGGACTTATCAACCAGTTTACCCTTCTTAAGCCATGGCATCATAGCTCTGAGCTTTGAACCTACTTTCTCAATAGAATGATTTTCGCCTCTCCTTGTAAGGGCGTTAAAGACCGGCTTATTTGCTTTACATTCAAGCAGCCACTCTCTAGCAAACTCGCCTGACTGTATCTCATTAAGGACCTTCTTCATCTCCTGCCTGGTTTCGTCCGTAATAATCCTGGAGCCCCTTGTGATATCACCGTACTGCGCGGTATTACTGATAGAGTACCGCATGTTTGCTATACCGCCCTCATGGAGAAGATCAACGATCAGTTTGACTTCATGCAGACATTCAAAATAGGCCATTTCAGGCGCATACCCCGCATCAACAAGCGTCTCATAACCTGCTGTTATAAGGGAGGTCAACCCGCCGCAAAGAACAACCTGCTCGCCGAAAAGGTCAGTCTCTGTCTCCTCGCTGAATGTTGTTTCAATCAC
>CAXMSH010000268.1:0-2183 GCA_964195875.1 Thermodesulfovibrionia bacterium | reverse complement strand
TGATATAAAATGATTATTAATATGAGGCTTGCGGTATGGTCTTAACGCCTCTGTCACCATAACAGGGCCGAGGTCTGAACCGCCGATCCCGATATTGACAATATCCGTAACAGGCCTTCCGGTATATCCCTTCCACCGGCCTGAGATAACTCCCTCTGAAAAATCCTTCATCTGGCTCAGGACGGCATTTACCCCGGGCATCACATCCTTCCCGTCAACGTAAACAGGGCTGTTTGACCTGTTCCTAAGCGCAACATGAAGAACTGCGCGGTCTTCGGTCCCGTTTATCTTATCCCCGTTGAATAGCTTCTCAATTGCATCCTTAAGCCCAACCTCCCCGGCAAGTTCCTGAAAAAGCTTAAGGGTCTCCATATTTATTATGTTCTTTGAGAAATCCACAAGCATATCCTCAAATTCAAGAGAAAACCTTGAAAACCTCTCAGGATCTTCTTTAAACATCTCTCTCATATGAAGATCCTTCATGGAATCATAATGTGATGAGAGTCTCTTCCAGGCGTCTGTTGTAAGAGGATTAATCTTCTGAAGCATACATCTCCCTATATTTTATTGAGGATTCACGTCTACGCTTGCCTATAATTCATGTACAGAGGAAGACAGTATAATATTAAAAATATTACCATATATTTTATCTTTTAGTTTTCATTTTTAGTCTTTTTATCAATTATACCCTTTTTAATAATGATGGCATAACCGCGCAAAATCCGGAGGGCGACCTATTTATTATTAATAAGCAATACCTGAATTTTTTCAAGAAGGGAACAGTGGTCATGGAACTCCTGAAATCAGTCTTAAAACTATCATGAGTAAGCATAGAAGGCGTTTTGGACGCAACTCCCCATGCTTTATAAGAGCCGCTTGAAAAAGAACCGTGCTGATTATAATGCTCATATCTTCAAGATGAGCCATCGGTTCTCATTTAACTTATAAAAAGCATTTGGCCACAAATAAACGCGGATAAATACCGATAGAACAAAAACTTATGCCTGGTTTATATTTCACTGAAATGGTGAAATATGAATTACCTGTGACTCATTGAAAAATCTGCATCGATCTGCGTAAATCAGCGGCTAACTGCCGTTATCATTAATTGTAACCGAATAAACTGATTTCAGACCCTTTAATCTTCATCGCCCATATCAAAATCAGTGATATAAAGCGTGATCTTACCGTCTTTTTCTACAAACCTGTATTCCGGCGCTCTGGTGATGCTTGTCATTTCATGTTTCGGCACAACCACATAGAGTTCGTCTACCACTTCGCTTCTGAAGAATCCCGTGGACTTCTCCCCTTTAACCACCTTGAAACCCGCGTACTCCTGATCACCTCTCAAGTAATAGACAGCGTCCTCAACTGTTCCTCTTCCCTCTCTAAACTTCTTTTCAGAAACCCAGACCCTGATATCCCCAACTTTGCCTTTATCATAGAGGACTACCAGTCCAGACCCCCCTTGAGCTGAGTAGAAGATCGCGTCAAAACTTTTTCCTTTGATTCCACAATACTTGTCTTTTCCGCATTTAGCAGTACCCGCGTATGCGTCTGTGCCTGCTACAACACCAATGATCAGACCCAGAGCGATACAGACAGCTATGCTCCACCTGAAGACCATGCCGGTCACACCATATTTTTTATTAACAGTATCTGACATCTCTTCACCCCCTTTCCTTGAAAATCAGGATCAATATCAAGTTTAATTGAGCCTGAATTGATCCCCCTCTTTATACTTATATTATATCAAAGAAAAGAAGAATCAGCGCATTATTTATTAAATGATATTTCAATTATTATCGAGGATTTAAACTCCGGGGATCGCTATTGAAGACTGCATACACTGATTGAAAATTATCTTTAATTTGTTGGACTTACACGAATCAGTCAAGAACTGAAGGGCTACCTGTCCTTCCCAAGGAACGGGATTGCGAGCAGCCAAGGCAGGGTCAGTCTTTTTGGGTCCCTGAAGTTTGCCAGGCCTATCTTCATCCCTGTATGTCCCTTGACCGGCTGGGCGTTGTAAGTCTTGAAGATGCGGTCCCACCAGGGGAAATTAAAACCAAAATTGCTGTTGGTCTCGCGAATAATTGCCAAGCGATGCCCCGGTGCATGTTAAAAGCTTATTGAAATCATCACCTGACAATTCAGTTCAAGAGGTCTGGCAAAGGCCAACA
>CAXMSH010000267.1:0-2185 GCA_964195875.1 Thermodesulfovibrionia bacterium | reverse complement strand
TCAGGAGTCAGATAAAAATAACAAAAACATATCACGTAATATTGTTGTATATGATTTTGGCGTCAAACGCAACATCCTTCGTCATCTTGTTAATGCAGGCTTTCATGTAACCGTGGTCCCTGCACGTACTCCGGCGGAAGAAGTAATGGAGACGGCTGACGGGGTTCTCCTCAGCAACGGCCCGGGCGACCCGCAGGCTGTATCTTATGCCATAGAGAATATTAAAAAGATTTTAGGAAAGAAGCCGGTATTCGGCATATGCCTGGGTCACCAGATACTCGGCCTTGCCCTTGGAGGAAGTACATATAAACTGAAGTTTGGTCACCATGGCGGCAACCATCCGGTTATGGATCTGAAGAGCGGGAGAGTCGAGATCACCTCACAGAATCATAATTACTGCGTTGATATGAAGAGCCTCGGCGGGCAGGCGCTACTGACTCACAGGAACCTTTACGATGGTACAGAGGAAGGTATGAGACACAGAGATCTTCCCGTTATGTCGGTTCAATATCATCCCGAAGCAGGTCCGGGGCCCAATGACTCGGCATATATCTTCAAAGTCTTCCGGGAAATGATCGAGGAGTTTTAATAGTTGCAGGACAAGAAAGGATATTCTTTAGAGGAAACCGCCAACGTGCTTATATTTACCACAGCTTCGTACAGGGCGGAAAAGAGCAGTGTACTTCACAGTGGTATATATAATTATGAATTCAGTTCCATACTCTCAGCTTCGGTTGTATGCGGGATTGTTTATGTTCTGGCAGCGGTCAAGTACCGGGTGAGTTTAGTTCTTTTACTGGTAATAGTGGTTTTATTCATAACTGTCTTTGTTCTTTTTAGACGGTTTGTCTTCAGAGATAAGTTCCTGAGGGTCGTTTTTGACAGGTTCGACAGGACTATAAAGATCTACCGCCCTTACATTATCGGCTGCAGATCAGAGGAGCTCTCTTTTGATGATATAGCCTCTGTTGAAGTTGGAAGTAAAAGGATGGCCCTTGAAAACCAGGATGCTGTTCGCTTTGTGCAGAAGATATCCCTTCAGCATGGAAGCGAGGTGCCGGGACTCGGGGATGATGAAGAGTTTGTTACGCTTGCCCTGAAACTCAGGGACGGCACAGAAAGGCTGATATATGCCGGGAAGGTCGAGGGAAACATCGAAGGTGAGCCTGAACTGCCTTTAAAGGAGATACAGGACTTTTTAGCCACTGACTTACACAGACTAAAAACGACTTCCTCTTAAAAGACAAAAAGATTTATTTGTATTTTATTATTTATCAAAATGTCATTTTTAATCAGTGTATTGATAATTCAGTCAGTGTAAGTCTGTGGCTGAATAACATGGAGAGCAATTGCCGAAAAGAGAGGACATAAAAAAGATCCTTATTATAGGATCAGGGCCGATCATTATAGGTCAGGCCTGCGAATTCGATTATTCAGGCACTCAGGCATGCAGGGCCCTGCGTGAAGAGGGGTACAAAGTTATACTTGTAAATTCCAATCCGGCTACCATAATGACCGACCCCGATATGGCTGATGTTACCTATATAGAACCGCTTACGGTTGAAGTCCTTGAGATGATAATAGAGAAGGAGAGACCTGATGCGGTCCTTCCCACTATGGGAGGCCAGACCGCCCTGAATCTTGCTGTTGAACTCTCTGAAGAAGGGGTGCTTGACAGATATGGGGTTGAGCTTATCGGTGCCAGGATTGATGCGATAAGGAAGGCGGAAGACAGAGAACTGTTCAAGAAGGCGATGGCCAGAATCGGTCAGGAGATACCAAAGAGTATGACCGTCTCGTCTATGGAAGAAGGTCTTAAGGCGATTGAGTATGTTAAGTTCCCTGCTATTATAAGGCCCTCATTTACACTTGGCGGTACAGGAGGCAGCATTGCTTATAACATTGAAGAGTATAAACTGGGGCTGAAAAGGGCGCTTGAACTGAGTCCCGTAAAGCTGGTTCTTATTGAGGAATCAATTATCGGATGGAAAGAGTTCGAGCTTGAGGTCATGCGGGACTGCATGGACAACGTCGTGATAATCTGCTCTATAGAAAACGTTGACCCTATGGGTATTCATACCGGTGACTCCATAACCGTAGCACCGGCCCAGACCCTTACTGACAAGGAATACCAGAGGATGAGAGATGCCTCTATAGATATAATAAGGGAGATGGGTGTTGATAC
>CAXMSH010000266.1:0-2189 GCA_964195875.1 Thermodesulfovibrionia bacterium | reverse complement strand
CTATTGCCGATACATGCCCCGGTGCGATGAAACCGTCAATGCCTATCTCTTTATCCTGGACAAGTAACTCCATTATTCTTGGCGTAAGCCTGTGAGAACTGAGTATGAAGAGGTTCCCGGGGATTCCTGACTCTATTATGGCGGCGGCGGGAGCGGTTGTGGTCTCAAAACCGATTGAGAAGAATACAATCTTTTTTCCCGGGTTTGATTTTGCGGTCCTTACCGCCTCAAACGGTGAGGAGATCATCCTGTAGTTTTTACCATCGGTTCTTATTGAGCCGTGCTTTGTAGGCACCCTGAGCATGTCACCGTAAGTCAGCAGTATTACATCTTCTCTCTTTGACAGATTGATCGCGTTGATAATGTCGCTTTCGGGGCAGACACAGACCGGACATCCGGGGCCGGGGATTATCTCAAGGTTCCCTGGCATCAGGCTCCTCATCCCTGAAAAAGCTATGGTGTGCTCATGAGATCCGCAGACGTTCATGATCTTGAGTTTTCTGTCATCTGGTACCATGGAGTGGATATATTTAATTATCTCTTTTGATTTATTCATGATGATGAGAAAAACATTGTTTATTAATCCCCCTATATCCCCCTTTGCCAAAGTGGGATTTTTTCATGCCACTCTTTAACAAAGAGGGGGTAGGGTCCCCCTTCTATGTTTTCACAAAGAAAACAGGGGGACAGGGGAGATTTTATAATTAAATAGTATAGGAATTTCCATTTTTCTGACAGGATTAACAGGTCGAAGCGACTCTCAGGTCGGATCGACTAAACTGCGACTCGTATTGAGATACAGAAGATTTATCTTCTTCTTTCTTTTGATTTATCCTGAAGATCCAGCATATCCTGTCTAATTATTAATTATTGTTTTCTTTCTTTAAATATATCCTGATTATCCTGTTAATCCTGTCTAAAAAAAGTCCCGCCGAAGGCGGTTAAGTTCATTTCCTTCAACATATCCTCGGCAGCATCTCCTCATCGAGCAGGTCAAGGGTCCTTAAACCGCCTATACCTGTCTTTAGCCTTACACCACTGAACTCTGATGAGATATCCCCGATCAGGGCGGTCTTCTCCCCTAACGTATGTTTCCGCAAGAGTCCCATAACCTCTTCAGCAGTCTCCCCTGAGGTTATGATTACCGCCTTGCCCTCGTTTGCAATGTAGAGAGGGTCGTAACCGAGCATGTCGGAGATAAAACGGACATCCTCCCTGACCGGTATGCTCTCTTCACGGATCTCCACGCCCAGCCCGGTACTCTCCGCGAGTTCGGAAAGCACAGTGGCTACCCCCCCGCGGGTAGGGTCCCTCATCCATCTGACACCTTTAATATCAAAGAGGGGCATAAGCAGTTCTTTCAGCGAAGCGCAATCGCTTTTCACATCGGCCTCAATCTCAAAGCCGTCTCTTGACAGGGCTATCGCGGTGCCGTGATTTCCGATATTTCCCGTAACGATCACTTTATCACCAGCGGAGACATCTTTTATGAGGAGCGGCCTTACTACCCTGCCGATGCCTGTTGTATTGATATATATACCGTCGCATTTGCCCCTCTCGACAACCTTTGTATCGCCTGCCGCTATACTGACGGAAGCCTCACGCGATGCTTTCCCCATGCTTGAGATGATCTCCTCAAGGCTATCAATTGGAAAACCCTCTTCGATTACAAGACCGACGGTGAGGTATTCAGCAACAGCGCCGCTGACTGCAAGGTCGTTTACTGTACCGCAGACAGAGAGCTTGCCTATATCACCGCCCGGGAAGAAGAGGGGACGTATTACGTAGGAGTCAGTGGTTATGGCTGTTTCAGCGCCATTGAGTGTAATGTATGATGCATCTTCAAGGGGACTTAATTCATCTGAGCCAAGGTGCTTCAGGATAATGTTCCTGATCAGATCCCTTGTTAGCCTTCCTCCGCTTCCGTGTCCTATTTCTATCTTTTTCATAACAAAAAGGATTCAAGGGGTCTAGGGGTCAAGGATTCAAGTGTGTTGAAGTATTATATTTGCTTTTCACTTGGACCCTCGAATCCTGGAATCCTCGAACCCTGCTTCTTCATGTTCTTTTTGAGAAACTCAAACCACTCTTCCATTCCTTCACCGCTTGTTGCTGATGTTACCATTATTTCAAGGTTAGGGTTTAGCGCCAGTGCGTCTTTTTTTATCTTAATGATATCGAAATCAAAA
>CAXMSH010000265.1:0-2208 GCA_964195875.1 Thermodesulfovibrionia bacterium | reverse complement strand
GAACGGCTCCACCTGAAGACCCTGAGTATAAATCCGACCATGAAAATTGTGATTGCCGTATAGGGGATGATGACTGCAAAGAGGTATTGCAGGCCTTCAACCTTACCACCTGCAAAAGCGATCAGAACAAGAGCAATTACCATGGAGAAGGAAAAAAATATTCCCATTTACTTACCTCCTTTCACTTTATACTCTATAATGTAAAGTTTCCCAAAGGACCTTTACCATCACATGACTTTTTACGAGTGCATCAACCTTATCTAAAGTTAAAAACTACTCTGCCGGCACCTCTTTAACCATATTGGCACTTTTCAGCAGTCTGCAGGTCCAGTTTCTGACCTCGTTAGCCTTGAGATCGTACAGCTTTTCCCGGCATTTCATGAATATGTCAAAGGAGATTCCGGCAAGATTATCTATTCCTGACTCTATTACCAGCAATTCTTCAAACAGGTTGTTCCGGCGGATGTCTTTTAAGAGTTCATTCCTGATCACGTTCTTCAGCAGGAACAGGAAGCCTATTGCGTCTGATGGGGAAAAGTCCTGGACCGCCCTGATCCTGATAATATTATCAAGATATTCATTAACCTTTTCCGGATCAGGACCGTTTACGATCTCATCAAAGAGATCCTCTATTCCCCTCAAAATTGTTTGACCGACAGGGTTGGCAAACCTGTCTTTCTGATCCTTCAGGAAGATAGCAGTCTCCTGGGGATATGTTTTCAATATCAGGTCAAACCAACCTCTTATTATGTCAGGTCTCTTCTCTGATAAAAGGTCTTTGATATCCATAAGTAATCAACTGCTGAACTCTCCCGCATACTTTATACCCTGTCCGTTAACGAACAGGGTATAATTATAAACAGGACAGCCAACAATACAAATATTTACATATAGAAGGGTCAGCGCATTAATGGAATAAAGCACTGACCCTTCTAATTTTATTACTTATACGCAGCCGGTCGGTTTTGGAAGTCCGGCATATTTACAGGCCTGCTTGGCCGGGCCAGCCGGATAGAGCGTGTAGAGATACTTTGTGTTACCCTTCTCTTTGCCCATGGTCTTTCCGATCTCCTTGGTGAGGATCTTGATCATGGGTGCAATCTGATATTTCTGGAAATACTCCCTGAGGAAATTTATGATCTCCCAATGCTCCTCGGTAAGTTCCTGCCCCTCATCCTTTGCCATCTGGGTTGCAACACCCTCTGACCATTCCTGCCAGTCAACCAGGTAACCATCGTCATCAACTTCTAATGCCTTTCCATCAACTTCAATTGAAGCCATATCGTCACTCCTTTCTCTCTTTTTATTTTTTCTGTCGTCCTGATATAAGTAAAATATGTTCTTGCAATAGGTCGTTAAACCTCAACACTGTAATACAAAAATCCACTATCGGTCAAATAAAAAAAACTTATATAATCTTAATCACATCTAATATATATCAAAGACAGGTCAATGTAAACATAAAAGTCCCGGCAGGATCTCTCAAAACCTGAGACGGACAGACCTTTTTAATGCCCGGAAACGCCTTTGGCTATCTCGCCGACAGTAATCTCATGAAGTTCACCGTCATAGTAAATAATAAGCCTCCTTGTGTCAGAGCAAAGACCGCTGATTCTGTCATATTTCCCTGCCTCTCCAAGCTTACCAATTGACCATACTGATATACCGCATAAATAGGGATCGGAACTTTCAAGGCAGGAGAAGAGAAGAGATATCCCGTCAGAAACCAGTTCCCTGTTCGACTCACCAATCCTCCCGATGGCCCTCAGGACCCCCGGGAGAAGCATCTCTTCCTCATGAAAGGAGATTATTATCGGGGCTATATCAGAAAGCATTGCAGGGCTGTTTCTTACCATCTCACCAAGTATATCGGGTATGCTCCACCCGATCCCGCCTGATTCGTCCCGAATCATCCATAGCAGGCGGCCGGTAATATTCCTGACCAGCCCTGAGTCTGTTGCTGATTTCTTTCCTGTAAGAACCCCGACAGCTTCAATAGCACGCCATGAAATCAAGCTTTTCCTGTCATAGGTCATGGAAATAAGGGTGCGTAAGACACGGTTATCTGATGACCACATCCTGAAGAGACCCTCATGGTCCCCCGACTCCAACGCCTCGGCAACCTTCTTCTTTAAGCCCACCGGCATTGTCTTAACCTTCCTCCGGCAGGGGACCTTTATTATCTGACTGTCCCTTCAACCTGACAAA
>CAXMSH010000264.1:0-2208 GCA_964195875.1 Thermodesulfovibrionia bacterium | reverse complement strand
CCATCTTATGCCGAGTCCCGTTGTATTTCTCAGGTCTCCAAAAGAGATGGGTTCGTTATTATTGAAAGCACTTCCCCAATCAAAAAATACTAAACCTTTAAGATTCATATCTTTCTCGACAGGAAAGATAAATTCAGCATTGAATATCATTTCCTTGTCTCCGCCAATAACTTCACCCGCCTCGTTTCGTGGTCCGGCTTCTCCAAAACCCAGCCCCCTTACTGTATTGATACCGCCAACATAAAACCTTTCATAGACAGGAAGAGCCTTATCGTTAAAACCGGATGCATAACCAAGCCGGCCTCTTAAACTGAAGGTTGTTCCCCATTTTGCCGGGAAATACCATAAAGAGTCTATTAGACCTTTCGCAAAGTAATTGTCTCCTCCAATACCCGCGATTGATGTGTAAAGCGAGTTCCTTGACCCTGTCATCGGATCCAGGTAATTGTCCCTTGTATCCCTCCATATTGAAGGGCTGATGCTGCTCGTAATCGCTTTGCCTTCCTGTTCCCTTAAGAAGAAACCCGCATCATCGGAAATATTGGTTACTTCCGCCTCTTCAAGGTTGTACCTGATGTTTCCACTGACGTATTCGGATAACTCCTTGCCAAAGCTTATATAGCCTCCTTTTGCCTTCTTGTCGTAATCAGGGTAATCAAAGGATTCGCTGTAAATGCTAAATGAGGCTGAGATAGGTTTATCCATAAACCATGGATTCCTGATAGCTATATTGTAATCTGTTCTAAGTGAGCTGAGGCTTGTTTTGAGACTCAAATAAAGACCCTTGCCAAACAGGTTCCTCTGGGTTATTTCGGCCATAAACATGAAACTGTCTATTGAACTGTAACCGCCCCCTATACTCATCATCCCTGTTAATTTCTCTTTAACATCTATGTCGAGATCGATAAGCTGCTTATCTATATTTGGGTTCGTGTTAATTGAGGCACTTTCAAAATAATCCAGATTATTAATTCTCTGGTAGCTTCTTCTTAGAAGTTTGCTGTTGAAAATATCACCTTCGTCAAGCCTTATTTCCCGCCTTATAACCTTGTCCCGTGTTTTTGTATTGCCGGAGATATCTATTCTGCCGATCCTGAAGATTTCTCCTCTTGTTATGGATAAGGTAATGTCTGCAAGCTTCTCCTCGTTATTAATTTGAATTACAGGGTCTATATCCGCCCTTGCGTAACCTCTTTCCGAGTAAAGCTCGATGACCCTGTCAATATCATGCCGTAAGGCTATTTTATTGAAGGTTTCTCCTGTGGATGTCTCAATATGCTGATATAGTTCATCCTTCGTGTATATTGTATTTCCCTCAATTTCCACTTTCCCAACCGAGTATTTATCACCCTCGGATATGGATATCTTTATATAAAGCCGGGTTTTCTCAGAATTAAAGGTGATCTCAGGCTCGGATATCGTGACATATATAAATCCCTTGCTATGGAAAAGTTCCCGGATCTTTTCAATGTCCGCCTTTATCTCTTCGCTCCTGTAATATCCTGAACCTGTTAAAAAGGAGAAGAGCCATCTCTTCTTTATACTCATGGCTTTCTTAATCTTTCTATCAGAAATGGCTCTGTTGCCTTCAATTGAGATCTTCTTGATCACCACCTTCAGGCCTTCTTTTATAAGGAAGGTAAGACTGACTGCATTTTCAGAGATTTCCTTAATAACGGGGATGACCTCAACATGCCAGAAACCTTCAGACTGGTAGAAGGTGATTATATTGCTGACATTATTGGTTATGAGAGAGGGGTTCGAAATAGCGCCCGGAGATACCGTTATCTTTTCCCTAAGGTCTTCTGTCTTGAACTCTTCATTTCCCTGAAAATCTATGCTTGCTATAGTTGGCTTTTCATCAAAGATATAAACTAGTTTAACGCCTCCCTCAAAGGGTTCAATCTCAACTCTTACATCATCAAAGTGCCCGATTCTGTATAAATTCTTAATATCATTCTGAACAGATTCGTTTGAAAAAGGCTTACCCACATTGCTTGTAATTTTACTATATATTGTATCATCTTCAATTTTAATATTACCTTTAATTTCAATTGCGTTTATTAAGGGTGTCCCCTGGGCTGATACATGTGAAATGCTAAGAAAAAGGCTTGCAAGAAAGATAAGAATAAAAGCAATAAGACTGTACATAAATCTATTACGTGGAAATATATCTGTAAGCGTGACAGTATGTAACAAGTGTTCTCC
>CAXMSH010000263.1:0-2213 GCA_964195875.1 Thermodesulfovibrionia bacterium | reverse complement strand
AGGAGATAATTTATTTAGGTGACGCCATGACAGATTATGACGCGGCAAAAGAAGCAGGCATATATTTCATAGGCCGCGTACCCGAAGGAGACCGGAATGTGTTCCCCTCCGATGTCTTCGTAATGCACGACTTTAGAAATCTGCGCATCAGTGAAGTCTTTACACGTTAATCTGTTTTCCCAAACCACGCCTGACCTGAACCCTGTATGGGTCAGTTATTATATTGTGAAGATAGGTGAGGGAGGCATTAGCACGCAGTATAATGCTTAAGCAATGTCTACGAATGCCAGAATCCAGATAAGGCACGGCGTTAGATCTTCCCTGATGGCATATTTCTTCAGCTTGATCTTTATCGCCAGATTGACCTTTAGAAACTACGCAGAAGGGATGCAAAGGAAAGACTGACGTTGTATAATTAAGCAGTTTTGCTCGCTCATTATATGACAGGAAAAAGGAGATTAAACCGCCATTGAAGACTGCATTGATAACAGGCGTAACAGGACAGGATGGAGCCTATCTTGCGCAGCTCTTACTGAAGAGAGGGTATAAGGTTTTTGGAACCTCCCGGGATGCTCAGATTTCATCTTTCAATAATTTGAAATTATTAGGAATTCGTGATGAGGTGAATGTGGAATCGATGGCGGTGAACGATTTCCGGAGCGTATTACAGGTAATATCAAAAACTCAACCAGACGAGATTTATAATTTAGCAGGTCAGAGTTCAGTAGGTCTCTCTTTTCAGCAACCGGTTGAAACTCTTGAAAGCATAAGTGTTGGTACTCTCAATTTGCTGGAGGCCATGCGCTTTATCGGTTTACCCATCAAATTTTATAACGCCTGCTCAAGTGAATGTTTCGGTGATACCGGTGGAGCCCATGCCGATGAAATGACCCCTTTTCATCCCAGAAGTCCATATGCTGTTGCCAAGGCTGCAGCCTTCTGGGAGGTCTCCAATTACAGGGAAGCTCACAGTCTGTTTTCATGTTCAGGAATCCTGTTCAACCATGAGTCCCCTTTACGGCCGGAGCGTTTTGTTACGAAAAAGATTATTAAAGCTGCATGCAGGATTAGTTCGGGAAGTGATGAAATGCTTAAGCTGGGCAATATCTCGATTTCCCGTGACTGGGGATGGGCTCCGGAATATGTTGAAGCGATGTGGCTGATGTTACAACAGTCAGAACCTGATGACTTTGTGATAGCTACAGGTGAAACTCATAGCCTGGAAGAATTTGTGTCTGAAGCTTTTCAATGTGTCGGTCTCGACTGGCGTAAATATGTTTCTACGGACTCTTCTCTTTACAGACCTACTGAAATCTCTGAAGGGAGAGGGAATTCGGCGAAAGCCGGTAGAATACTCGGATGGAATGCCAGATATAATATGCAGGACGTGGTGAAAAATATGGTTGAGCACGAACTAACAAATATAAGGAGAGAAGTAACATGAAAACCGCTTTGATAACAGGCGTAACAGGACAGGACGGAGCCTATCTTGCAGAGTTCCTGCTTGAAAAAGGGTACATGGTCCATGGGATAAAACGCAGGGCCTCGATGTTTAACACCGACAGGGTCGATCATTTATACAAAGACCCCCATGAAAAGAAGGTCAGGTTCAAACTTCATTACGGAGACCTTACCGACGCCACGAATCTTATCCGCATCATACAGGAAGTCCGGCCTGATGAGATCTATAATCTCGCGGCACAGAGTCATGTCATGGTCTCTTTTGAGACACCTGAGTATACGGCAAACGCTGACGCACTGGGGACATTGAGAATTCTTGAGGCGATACGTATCCTCGGGCTTAAGGACAAGACAAGGTTTTACCAGGCATCAACATCAGAACTGTACGGCAAGGTTAAGGAATCCCCGCAGAATGAAGACACTCCGTTTTATCCGAGAAGTCCGTATGGAGTGGCAAAGCTATACTCGTACTGGATTACCGTGAATTATCGGGAATCATATGGCTTGTTTGCATGTAACGGTATCCTATTCAACCACGAATCACCTATACGCGGTGAAACCTTTGTAACACGTAAGATAACAAGGGCAGTTGCGCGCATAAAACTTGATCTGCAGAAGGAACTGTATCTAGGAAATCTGAATGCCAGGCGCGACTGGGGGCATGCACGTGATTACATAGAGGCTCAGTGGTTAATGCTGCAGCAGGATAAGCCGGATGACTTTGTTATCGCCAGCGGAAAGCAGTATTCAGT
>CAXMSH010000262.1:0-2220 GCA_964195875.1 Thermodesulfovibrionia bacterium | reverse complement strand
CGGATTGTTGCACTGGTTGCATAATACAGGGATAAACTCCCTCTTCTGTCCAAGCGCATCCGGAACTATCCTCTCCAGTATATTTGTGCGATATCCATAAGAAGGCACCTCATTGGTTTCTGCACATGCCCCTAAACAGAGTTCACAATCTATACATAGGTTCTGCCTTATTAACATGCTGTAATGAGGTTTGTAGGGATATTTCGCGGCAAATTCCTCCAGCGATGCAAAGGCATCCATATTTGACGCAAGTGATAACACTGTCCCGCCCGCGAATACTCCGGTTATCATAAACCCTAACTTAAGGAACTCCCTGCGCTGCATATTACTAACAGTATTCATATCGTCTTTTGAATTTTCATGATTTATCTTCAACTTGTTCTCACCTCCTGATATTTTCTCTTAGTGACCACCGCTGTCCTTATGCCCCTTGAATACACTTTCTCCAATTAGGAAGGCAGATGCAACAATTCCCATACCGCCTATTGTTATCATGATCTCATGGAATGACGGCATGTACGGCAGCAGATGCGGTAAATCATTTATGCCCATCCCATGAAACGCGGGCACAATCTGTCCGACAATAACAAGGTCATACCTCATAAAGAAGATGCCGAGAATCATCATGATCGAAGCAACAAAATTTGCGTTAATATTCTTAAACCGTGTATAGAGAATCAGCACAAAAGGGATCACCATGCCGAGCATTACTTCGAAAATCCAGAAATTGACCGCGTAGGGACCGGCCAGCATGGCCATTATGGCGGCCTGTTTGCCCGGCGCTCCCACAAGCCCTGTAATCACCTTCCATGCCGTGAAGAAGAGGAGCACTGATATCATGAGGATTGTAAGTTTGGATACAGCCTCTAAAGCGCGTTCCATCGGTTTATCCATCTTTTCGTTATTGACTTTATATCCTACCCACGTGAAAAAGAGGACCGCGGCGCATCCTGACATGACCGCGGAGGCTATAAAATAGATCGGCATAAACGGCCCATACCAGTATTCCCGACTATGGAGCATACCGAAAATAGCCCCAAGATTACTGTGAGCGATAATACCTGAAATCAGGCCCGCAAGGCCGGCATATGTTGCCAACTTGTGATTATTCAACAACAACAATACGTATTCAACAGCCATAAAGACCATGTATGCCCCATAAAGAGTTCCCATCCACCACAGGTTAGATGTCAAATTTGGTGAAATTGCATTCCAGATAGCCATCCGGAAGGGGTTCTCAATATCAAAAAATATAACTGTAAAGCCCGCGAATATTGTCACAACAGATAAAAAGACAGCCCTGTTTACGATAGGCATAAAGTTCTTAACACCAAAAACATGCCCTATTGAAGAGACAATACAGAGGCCGGTTGAAGTGACAACGAAGAATATATAGGTTGATATAATAAGACCCCATGTAATCTCACGAGTTACGCCGTAGGCATGTCTGTAGCCGATACGCACTGCATCCAGACCCGCGACAGAGGCACCAAACACCGTAAGCATTCCTATAATTAACAGTATATAAAAAGACCTGGTACCTGATAAAAATTCAATAACATGAGAATACAGATCCGACATGATCTTGGGATTAAAAGACCTGGCAAGGTCTCCCACAACTGAAGTTTTCTTTGAAGACTTTGGCTCATCTGCCATAGTTCCCCCCTTGTGAAATTGTCAAATTACCTGTTATTTATTAAATAATGATCTCTTTTTTGCACTCTTTATAAAGAGTTCCGTCCAGGATTACAATTGAATCGTATTTACTTTGAAACGCCATTAATTCTTCAAGTGTATTGATAGCAACTACCCATCTTTTTGTCTTTTCTTTCCTGTCACATACAACTATCCCGTCTTCTTCTCTGTGATTCTCACCGCCTTCAAACCAATCTTTATACCATATCTTTCCTTTAGCTTCTTCAAGAGTCTTAACGGTTCTATAATCCAAAGGGGTCAACTCTTCTTCTATCGCCTCATCACAGGGTCTTCTGTTCTCTGTCACGGATATCCTCTTTCTACTGACAATAAATTTCATTTATAGTTATCCTCCCTCTTTTGCTTTATTGCCTTATATAGCATTAAACATTCCAGATACTAACCCATTGATTTTAAACGTAATATATATAGTTTATTTTCGCATTATTGCAATTTTTCGCATAAATGCAAGTCGTTTGGGGTGTTTTACAAATGGAATTTGCAAGAAATGAAAAAATGAACTGC
>CAXMSH010000261.1:0-2222 GCA_964195875.1 Thermodesulfovibrionia bacterium | reverse complement strand
TGTTCGCCTTCATTCTTAACCGTCATAGTATCCCCCTTTTCATTAGCACTGATTTATAGTTGAATTTTATATTAAGTAGTTGACAATTATATGTCAAATGGTAAAATTATAGATATATGTCTTTGATAATTTAGTATGGATGCCTTGTTGCATTCAGATCAGGAAGGGGGATCGAATATGGGTTGTGGGACATGTAAGCCTAAAACGGCCAAATCAGATGCCAAGAAGACCGTTGTGAAGAAAAAGACAAAAAAGTCAAAATAATAAGCTATCGGCGGAGAAGAGACAAGTCTGAGGAGGTATTTCTCTTTAATAAAGAAATACCTCCTCTTTTTCTTAGTGTTTATCTTTTCGGGTTGAGATATTCAAAATCTGATAAAGAGGACAATATCCGACAGAGCTTGTCAACAGTAAGCTTAACGCTATAATTCCAATGACAGTTAAAGCGATACCTGTTATCTGACCGGTCAGGTAAAGAATTCCGATAATTATAGCAAGAACTATTCTAATTAAACGATCCGTGGTTCCAATATTGATTTTAATCTTGCCCTCCTATGCAGTTATCTTAATAAAATATAATCCATCATTATGATTAAATAAAAAACCTGTTCAAAGCAGGCAATATTCTTTTTGTCATTACTTGTAAGATCAATTGTATTACTGATGTTTGACGTTGTCAAGCTCTCCTTATATATTTTATTGTAGAATAAAAACTAAAGGGGTATTGATAATGGATAAAATAATATTTTGTACAGATAGGGCGCCTGAACCTAAGGGCCCTTATTCCCAGGCAGTAATTTATAATGGATTGCTTTACATATCAGGGCAGGTTCCGATAGACCCTAAAAAGGGGGAGTTGATGAGGGGGACGATTGAAGAGGAGACCCAGGTTGTTCTCAATAATATTAAGTCTATAGTTGAAGAAACAGGCGCACGTATGAATGATGTATTGAAAGTGACATGCTATCTTGCGGATATGGCTGATTTTGACAGGTTTAATACTATATATAAAACATTTTTCCCGCAGGATCCGCCAGCAAGGACAGCTTTGCAGGCAGGGAGACTGCCTTTAGATGTTCAGGTAGAGGTTGATGCTATTGTCGCTTTACCTGGTTATCAGAACGCAGAATAATGGCTTCTGCGTGATCATGGAAGATATGAAAAATATCGTCGTTACAATGGGAGATCCGGGTGGAATAGGGCCTGAAGTTACGGTAAAAGCACTCTGTTCTGAATCGTTAATCGGAATGTGTAACCCTATTGTTATCGGAAGAGCGGATATTATCCGGGAGGCCTTGAAACTTGCAGGGTTATCTGTTGAGGTTGTTCCCATTAAAGAGATGTCAGAATCAAGCCCCTTTGACGGGAAGATTGAAGTCATTGATGTCGGACCGCAAATATCTTTCAAAAGAGGTGTTTCATCAAAAGAGGCCGGCAGGGCTGTTGTGAGCTATATCGAGAAGGCTGTGGAGCTGGTTTCAGGCGGGGAGGCAGAGGCAATTGTGACAGCCCCTGTTTCAAAGGAGTCATTAGGAATGGCAGGTATCTCATGGCTTGGACATACAGAGCTTTTAGCTAAATTGACCGGGGCTGAGGAGTTTGCAATGATGTTCGTGAGTGAGAGGTTAAGGGTTATTCTGAGCACCATTCATGTTCCCTTGAGTAAAGTCCCTTTGATGATTACCGAAGAACTTCTTCTTCAGACTTTTAAGCTTGCCGAAAAAGGATTGGATATGCTCGGCATACAATCTGGAAGTATAGCTGTTGCCGGTCTAAACCCCCATTCAGGAGAATCAGGGCTCCTGGGAGAAGAGGAAGAAGGGGTTATAATACCAGCGATTAACAAAGCTGTCGGCATGGGGCTTAATATTTCCGGGCCATATCCTCCTGATGTTGTGTTTCATAAGGCATATAACGGCATTTTTGATATAGTAGTCTGTATGTATCACGACCAGGGGCTCATTCCTTTTAAGATGCTTGCATTTGATAGTGGTGTAAATATGACGGTAGGACTTCCTGTAATCAGGACTTCTCCTGACCATGGAACTGGTTTTGATATCGCGTGGAAGAACAGGGCAAACCCATCGAGTATGATCGAGGCGGTTAAACTTGCGGCGATGATGACTGAGCGGAAAAAGAATACACAAAGGCACAGAGGGACAAAGTAGCAAAGGCTCAAAGGGACAAAGGTACAAAGGTCCAAAGGTCCCCCTTCTTTGTTT
>CAXMSH010000260.1:0-2235 GCA_964195875.1 Thermodesulfovibrionia bacterium | reverse complement strand
GTTCAAGGTTCAAGGTTAGAAAACAATGAAAATATAGTAGCTTTAAGATATTGCGGCATGGCAGACGATACTCGAATGGATTTACTAACTATTTAGAAAACTTAAGGTCCCCCTTCTTTGTCTTCACAAAGAAAACAGGGGGACAAGGCGGCCAACCGTGAACGGTGAACCTGACAACCTGAGTAGTAGCAAAAATTACACCTATGGATTGTGGAGGTTTCTTTTGTGAAGGCACTTGTGGCGATGAGCGGTGGAGTTGATTCGTCTGTTGCCGCTTACCTGCTTAAAAAAGAAGGTTTCGATGTTGCTGGGGTAAGCTTTGAACTCTGGGACAGTAGGGATCTTTCCAGAATCAATACATGCTGTTCAGTTGAAACGATAGAGATTGCAAAAGACGTTGCCGGGAAGCTGGGTATTGAGCATTATTCGGTTGATGTCAGAGATGCGTTCTACAGACATGTCATTGAAGGTTTCTGTGATTCGTATGTTTCGGGATCGACACCTAACCCGTGTATCCTCTGTAATAAATACATCAAATTTGCTTTCCTGCTTGAAAAGGCAGATGAGATAGGCGCGGACATTATTGCAACGGGTCATTACGCAAGGGTTGAAAGGCCCGGGAGTTTTAATGGTATAGGTGAAGGCAATGAAAGGTTTCTTTTAAAAAAAGGAGTAGACCTGAAGAAAGATCAGTCTTACTTTCTCTATGTAATGACACAGCATGAACTTTCAAGGGTGGTCTTTCCTCTTGGTGGAATGAGGAAAGAGGAGATTCGACGTATTGCTGAAGATATTGGCCTTGCAAACGCTTTGAGGGCTGAAAGCCAGGAGATATGTTTTGTTGGAGACGGGAATTATATTGATTTTGTCAGGAATTTTAACCCTGATGCTTTTAAACCGGGCCCGATCGTAAGTGAGAAGGGTGAAGTTGTCGGAACACATAAAGGGATCGCATTCTATACTGTAGGGCAGAGGAAAAGGCTTGAAATTCCGTCGCTAATACCTTTTTATGTAGTTGACATTGACAGGGGGAAAAATACCATTATTGTTGGTGACAGGAATGGCGCGATGAAGAGTAGGTTACTGGTCAGGAGTTTAAACTGGATTTCTATTGACGGATTAAATGAACCCGTAAGGGCATGGGTAAAGATACGTTCAACTATGATGGAAGAACCTTCGCTTATAACACCCGGAAGAGATAGTGTTATTGTGGAATTTGACAATCCCCAGTGGGCCCCGGCGCCGGGGCAGAGTGCCGTATTCTATATAGATGACATTGTTATAGGGGGCGGGGTAATCGAAAAAGAGGGGCAATAAATAGCCTAAACCCTCTCAAACTCAGTATAACTCCTTGTAATAAAAGAAAATCACTATTACCAGCTTCTTTATGGAACGAGCACTAAATGTAGTTTTCAGCCTTCTTTTAGTATGAAAATACATTTTCTGGTTTATATTTATCTTTTTTCGGTGTATACTTAAGGTGTTATGCCTAAGTGTAGGATAGGTTGCAGCGGCTTTTTGTACGATTCCTGGAAGGGTAATTTTTATCCTGAAGGGCTCCCTCATAAAAAATGGCTGCCATTTTATGTGCAGAAATTAAATTCTGTTGAATTGAACATCACTTTTTACAGGCTCCTGAAGAAAGAGACTTTTGCCCGATGGTTCAAGGAAACTCCTGATGATTTTGCTTTTACACTTAAGGGTAGCCGGTTCATAAGCCATATCAAGAAATTCAAGGACGTTGAGTTGCCTCTCTCCAGTTTTTTTAATGTTACCACTCCCCTCAAGAAAAAGTTTGAGGTGGTCTTGTGGAAGCTCCCTCCAAACCTCAGGGTGAATATGAAGAGTCTTGAGGAATTTATCGAGGTACTCAAGCAGTATCCGGTACGCCATGTGTTTGAGTTCAGAAACAAGAGTTGGCTAACACAAAAGGTGTACAAAATTCTTTCTGCTTCAAATGTTGCTATGTGTATGGCTGACTGGCCGGAGCATATAGATGATCTGCCTGTGACCGCTGATTTTGTATATTTACGCAGGCAAGGTGAGAGCGGCAGTTACGCGACAAATTACACGACAGAACAGTTGAGAAAGGACGCGAGCAGGATAAAGGAATATTTAAAACAGGACAAGGATGTTTATATGTATTTCAATAATGATGCCTTTGGTTATGCCCCCAAAAATGCCATGGCACTAAGAGCTATTCTTAATAAGATTCTTCCAAAATCTCTTAAGCAG
>CAXMSH010000259.1:0-2260 GCA_964195875.1 Thermodesulfovibrionia bacterium | reverse complement strand
TCGAGGAAGACGTTGTGGGCGGTCTTGTCGGCGAAGCGTTCCACCTTCGTTTCGATGGACGGGCAGTACCTCGGCCCGGCGGCGGCGATCTGTCCGAGCGATATCCCGCCGTCGTTTGAAGGAACATTCTGGTGCATCAGGGGTGTAAACCCCCTTTCCTTAAGTTTTAAATTTACGTTCTCAAGCAGGATGCTGTTCTGAAATACCCCGCCTGATAATGCGACCCTGCCGATGCCTGTATCCTTTCTGAGAGATTCTGAGATATTAATAATGATATCTGTTATTGTGTTGTGAAATTTCCGGGCTATAATCTCGCCGGGCATGTCATCCCGAAGGTCGTCTGTGATATTTCTGATCATCTCCCTGTAGTCTATGATCCCTTCTTCGATCCTGAAGGGGTATGATCCTGTCTCTCCTGACCTCATCGCTGTCTGCTCCAGTAAAACAGCCGCTTGAGAATGATATGAGACCTTGTGTTTCAGCCCGATCATTGATGAGATGCCGTCAAAGAGCCTTCCCATCCCCGTTGAAACAGGTGAGTTGATATTGTTCCTGATCATATTCATGAAGAATGCCTTCTCTTTGGCGGTTAAAGGGCTGAAGTCCAACTCTGCCGCCTCATCGCCAAAGGTATCAAAGAGTATTGAGAAGGCTGTCCTGCATGGTTCCTTCACAGCCTTATCTCCACCGGGGAGCCTGAAGGGACGGAGGTGGCATACCCTTCGATACCCTTCTTCAGATATAATCAGTACCTCGCTGCCCCATATGGTCCCGTCAGTTCCATACCCGGTCCCGTCGAAAGCGAATCCTATAACCTCTGTATTTCCGGGTATATCATTATCGGCCATGCAGGATAGTATGTGAGCGAAATGGTGCTGAACTTTTATTAACCTGTCACTGTAATGTTTTTCCCCGAATCTGGTGCTGTAATATCCGGGGTGCATGTCTGATACAACAACCTTTGGTTTGACATCAAAAAACTTCAGAAAGTCTCTAACCGTCTCTTCGAAGAATTCCACGGCGAGCGGGTTGTCGAGGTCTCCTATATGTTGTGATATGAACGCCTTGTTATCTATGCCAAGGGCGACCGTGTTGTTCATCTGAGGTCCTAAAGCCAGTACCGGCTTGCTGAGCCTGAAAGGAAGTATGACAGGTAAGGGGACGAATCCCCTTGATCGTCTTATCGGGACCTGTTTGCCTGAGATGAGGCGGATGACAGAATCGTCGCACCTCCTGACTATCTCCCTGTTGTGCGATAGTATGTATTCCGCTATTTTTGTCAGCCTTTCTAACGCGTCTTTATCATCCCGTGCGATCGGCTCGTCTGTCATGTTGCCGCTTGTTGCAACGACCGGCCGTTTCAGCTTTTTAAGGATAATATAATGAAGAGGAGTATACGGGAGAAATGCGCCTACAGTTCTGTTCTCCGGCGAGACAGATCCGGCGAGTGAGGACCCCTCTCTCTTCTTAACGATTACAATCGGTTTCTCAACCGAGTTGATGGCGCGTTCTTCAAGAGGGTTGATCTCTGTTTCCGCTTTGACCCATTCAATGTCCGGAAACATGACCGCCAGGGGTCTCTCTTCCCTGTTCTTCTTCTCTCTTAACCTCTGAACCGATTCGTCGTTAAGGGCATCGCATACCAGGTGATATCCACCTATACCCTTGACCGCCACGATATGCCCTCTGCGGATCAGGTTTACCGCCCTATCAAATGCGTCTTCCCCCCGGCATATTAATTTTCCATAATTGTCGTAAAGACTTACCCATGGGCCGCAGACATGACAGGCGTTCGGCTGGGCGTGAAACCTCCTGTCGGTTGGAATGGTGTATTCCGCGGAGCAGTCAGGGCACATAGTGAAGTTCTTCATTGATGTGTTCTTTCTGTCGTAGGGGAGAGAGTTAATTATTGTAAAGCGCGGTCCACAGTTAGTACAGTTTGTGAACAGGTATAGGAAGCGCCTGTCTTTTGGATCTTTAACCTCCTTCAGGCAGTCTTCACAGGCGGATATATCCGGAAGGATCGAAGCCCCTTTAGGCCCGTTCTCCCTGCTCTGCCGGATCTCAAACTTCTCAAAGCCGGCCTCTTCAAGAAATGAGAACTGAAGACCGAAGATTTTAGAGTTCCCGGGTTTTTCATTCTCTATCCTGACCAGTAAATTATTGAGTTTCTCCTCCTCTCCTTCAGCCTCGACAAGGACTCCTGAAGCGTCATTGAGTACGAATCCGTTGAGGCCCAGTTCATGCGCCAGCCTGAATA
>CAXMSH010000258.1:0-2274 GCA_964195875.1 Thermodesulfovibrionia bacterium | reverse complement strand
GCCCGGAAATAACAGCCAGTTCCTTGACAGCGGCATCAAGCAGCTTTATTTCCTGAATCGCCTCACCCATGCCGACATTCAGTACAATTGAACTGATACGGGGCACCTGCATAATATTCTTATAGGAAAACTCCTTCATAAGGGCAGGTACCACTTCTTTTTTATATTTATCTTTAAGTCTTATCACCTGTTTATTCTGTAACCTCCTCACATTTTTTACAACGCCTCACCTTCTTGCCGTTCCCAAGGATCGAATGTCCAATCCTTGTTGGTTTGTTACATTTAGGGCAGACAAGCATGAGGTTTGACCTGTGAATAGGCGACTCCTTTTCTATAATCCCGCCCTGCTTGTATTTATTACTGGGCTTCATATGTTTTTTTATCATCCTGACACCTTCAACAAGTATCCTGTTGCTTCCGGAATCAATTCCTATAACCCTGCCGCTTTTACCCTTTTCAACTCCCGTCATTACCTTTACGGTGTCATTTTTCTTTATTCCAAGGCTCACTGATTCTCCTTTTATGTTATAAAATCAAAATCATATAACTTCCGGCGCGAGAGAGACTATCTTCATGTATTCTTTCCACCTTAGTTCTCTCGCAACAGGACCGAATATTCTCGTGCCGACAGGCTCACCATCGGCATTTATAATTACCACGGCGTTCTGGTCAAACCTTATATATGAACCATCCGCCCTTCTCAATTCCTTCTTCGTTCTGACAACAACTGCCTTGAGAACGGTGCCTTTTTTGATATTGCCATTAGGCAGAGCCTCCTTTACAGAAACAACGATCCTGTCGCCTATTCTTGCGTATCTCCTGCGGGAGCCGCCGGTGACTTTTATGCACATAACTTTCTTGGCTCCCGAGTTATCCGCAACTTCCAAAACAGTCTGGGTCTGTATCATTTAAGTTCCCTTCCTCACGATATCAAGAACAGTCCACCTCTTGTCCTTGCTGATAGGACTTGATTCTATTATTGAGACCATATCCCCAATCCTGCATTTATTTTCTATGTCATGCGCCTTAAATCTCGACGCCTTTTTTATAGTCTTTTTGTATAACGGATGCTGCGTTAACCTCGTGACGACAACAACAACAGTCTTGTCCATCTTGTCACTAACAACTTTACCTGTATATGTCTTTTTAGGCATTTGTCCTTCCTGTATTAATTATTTTTTAAAAAAAGTTTATCCTGCGCTTTTCTTCTCTGATTTTTCAACAAGGACCGTCAAGACCCTCGCAATATCTTTTCTTATCTGGCGCATCCTCATAGGATTTTGAATTTCACCGGTAACCTTCTGGAATCTGAGGTTAAAGAGTTCTTTCCTTAGTGCTGATTCCTCCTGTCTCAGTTCATCCTTTGATAAATCCCTTAATTCAGACGGTTTCTTCATATCACTTCACCCCTCTTCACAAACCTTGTAGCGATAGGCAGTTTGTGAGAAGCAAGTCTAAGCGCCTCTTTAGCTACATCCTCGTTAACACCGGACATCTCATAAAGAACTCTTCCTGATTTCACAACAGCAACCCATGACTCAGGAGATCCCTTACCTTTTCCCATCCTTGTCTCAGCCGGTTTCTTTGTTAACGGTTTATCAGGGAAAATTCTTATCCAGACCTTGCATCCTCTTTTTACATGTCTATTGATCGCAATCCTTGCAGACTCTATCTGACGGTTTGAAAGCCAGCCGGGCTCGATAGCCTTCAGGCCGTACTCGCCAAATGATACGTCAGAGCCGCGATATGCCTTTCCACGCATATTGCCCTTCATCATTTTCCTGAACTTTACTTTCTTAGGCATTAACATATCTGTATCCTCTTATGAAGAATCACTAACGGTGTTCTGTGATTCATACGTCTCCTTAAGTATATCCCCATTGTATATCCACACTTTAATGCCGATCCTGCCATATGTTGTCTTTGCCTCAGTCGTCCCATAATCTATATCGGACCTGAATGTATGCAGGGGGACCCTTCCCTCCCTGTACCATTGGTCCCTCGCTATCTCAGCACCGGCCAATCTTCCGGAACACAACACCTTAATACCCAGTGCGCCAAAACGCCGTGATGAGGCGATCGCCTTCTTCATTGCCCTCCTGAAAGCTATTCTCTTTTCAAGCTGCAATGCGATATTCTCGGCAACCAGCTGGGCGTTAATTTCTGGCTTTCTGACCTCTTGAATATCAATTTGGACATCATGAGATATCGTCTTTTCCAGCTCTTTTTTGAGCTGTGCAATTTCTGAACCCTTTTTGCCGATGACAATTCCCG
>CAXMSH010000257.1:266-2287 GCA_964195875.1 Thermodesulfovibrionia bacterium | reverse complement strand
GTTGTTCTTTTCCCTATATCATCCAGGTAATGCGCGTCTGAGGAAGAAACCCATGCAAAAGCCCTGTAATCATTAAATAAATCTTCGGCTTTTCTTCTGTCAGGTCGCGGAGAAAACTCTAACGCGTCAAGTTTAAGATTGTCCGGTATAAAACCAAGCTGTGAAATTAATCCAAAGGCTTCTCTGTCAATATGAGACGCTATTGCAAGCCCCCCAAGAGAGTGAATAATGTTTACGATTAATTCTGCGGTTAATGAGGTTGCTGCTATCAGAAGACGTTTATTAAAACTCAATACTTCATTTTTTTCATTGACGACTATCTGTTCTCCGAACCTTCTCTCATCGTTTGCGCCAGACAGCAATTTTTCATATACGGTATCCTGCAGTTTCTTTGCGCTAACTGTATTATCAAAGAGCGCCAGGATGTGTGCCTCTTCTGATGAAGTGACCTCCATACCAGCCAGTACGGTCAAGTCGGAATTTTCAGCGGCTTTTATAACAGCGGTAACATTTTCGGCGGAGTTGTGGTCAGTTACAGCTATTATGTCGAGTCCCCTCTCTGTAGCGGTTTTAACTATTGCTGAAGGTGTCATTTGAATGTCGGCACATGGGGAAAGACATGTGTGTATGTGCAGGTCAGCCCTGAATTCTTTAAACATTAATGGATTCTGCAAGTTCAGTCTTTTTCTTCCATAAGCTGATAAATCCTTCCGGCTGTTTCAAAGGTAGACATGTGGGTTGTCATCAGGGTAACTTTCTCGGTTGCAGCTTTTCTTAAGGTTTCTTCATCAGGCTGTCTGTTGTTAACAAGAATTACTCCTGCCAGGTTTTTCAGATTGGCTACGGCGACTATATTCGTATGTGTCTGAAATGTAATCCAGATGTCGCCTGCCCTGCTGTTTGCGAGGACGTCAGAGAGCATATCACTTACATATCCTCCCGAGACTTCGCTCTCTAAATCTTCTTTATAAGACAGTATCTTCAGTGACAGTTTGCCGGCCAGATCTCCAAGTTTCATCTTATTCCTCCTTATTAAGGTTTATTATAATTTCAACTGTTGTTCCTTCTCCGACAACTGAATCGATCTTCATTCTGTCTGAATTCTTATTTATATTCGGCAGACCCATGCCCGCGCCCCATCCCATCTCCTTAATCCAGTCAGGGGCGGTCGAATATCCTTCTTTCATTGCCATATCGATATCTTTTATGCCGGGGCCCATGTCCGTAATAACCAGCTTTAACCGGTCAGGAGTAATATAATAACGCAGCCATCCGGCGGCGGCATGGATTATTACGTTCATTTCCGCCTCAAATGCAACAACTGCAGCTCTTTTTATAATATCCTGAGCTAACCCCAGATCTGTGAGCTTGCGTTTAAGCTCTATCGATGCTTCTCCGGCGTTTGTAAACTCCCCGCCAATTAACTGGAAACTCCCCTCTGTTGTCTTGTTAAAGTCCATATCCTGTTTACAGGTCCTTTTTCCGTTTTATCAGAAGAACTCGTCAAAGCCATGCTTCCGGTCAGTAAATTTAACCCCTCCATTAAAAAGGGCTTCCAGGTCTCATTAATCTTCAAAATAGGGAAATCTGGCAATAAAGCTCGTGCCTTTTCCAACAGAGCTTTTTACCTTAATATGCCCTCCTAAATGACTGACAATACCATGACAGACAGAGAGCCCGAGGCCTGTCCCCTTTTCTTCAGGTTTGGTTGAAAAGAAGGGTTCAAAGAGCCTGGGTATATCTTCTTCCCTTATTCCCGGGCCGGTGTCAGTAAATTCTACTTCAATGAATGATTCATTGTCCTCTATTATTTTACGGGTAGCGACGGTTATGGTACCCTTTTCATTCATGGCGTCAGCGGCGTTTATGAGCATATTCAGGAAGACCTGTTGAAATTGAGATTTATCGCCAATGGTTATAACGGGGATATCTTCTGTGTTTGTATTAATCTTGATGTTATTGAATCTCTTCTGGTGCTTCAAAATAAAGATAGTCTTTCTTAATACTTCGTTTATGTTTAC
>CAXMSH010000257.1:0-242 GCA_964195875.1 Thermodesulfovibrionia bacterium | reverse complement strand
GAAAACTTCTTATTATCTTATCGGATCTTTCAGCCTGCTCAATAATTATATCAAGGTCTTCTTTTGCGGAACTGTCAAGTGATGTACTGGTCTTCAACAGATGCGCGGACATTGCAATTTCATTCAGAGGTTTGTCCAGTTCGTTGGCTATACCGGCTGCCATTCTGCCGAGAGATGCGAGTTTTTCTGCCTGTAACAGACCGGCATGTGCTGTTTTGATAACTTCAGTCTTTCTGGAAACT
>CAXMSH010000256.1:0-2298 GCA_964195875.1 Thermodesulfovibrionia bacterium | reverse complement strand
ATATGCAGCGCCTTAACAGTGTCTCCGCCCTCGATCTTCTCTGCAACGGCCTTAAAGATAATTTTGAGCTTAGGGTTTGAGAAGGCGCGTTCCTGGGCTATCTTTGTCGCACTGAAGCTGTCCCCTCTATGTATTACATACACAGATTTCGCGAACTTCGCAAGGGATACCGCTCCTTCAACAGCAGAGTCCCCCCCGCCAATTACCGCGATCTTATCATCCCTGAAAAACGCCCCGTCACAGGTAGAGCAATAGGAGACCCCCCTGCCCCTGAACTTCTCCTCACCTTCTATATTCAAAGACTTTGGATTAGCTCCGGACGCTAGAATTATGCTCTTTGCCTCTAACTGACCGTTACCTTCGAGGGCAACCTTCTTAACACCTTCATACTGAGATATACCGGCAACCGTGCCATGCATAATCTCAAGCCCGAACTTTATTGCGTGCTTTTCCATTTTACTGGAGAGTTCGGCGCCTGAAATGCCATCCATAAAACCGGGGTAGTTCTCAATCCAGCCAGTTGTCATCACCTGGCCGCCTGCAGCAACGGCCTTCTCAACAAGAAGGACCTTCAGCCTTGCCCTTGCAGTATAAAGCCCTGCCGCAAGACCAGCAGGGCCTCCTCCAATGATCACTACATCATAAAGCATTTATGCAAGAAAAGAATCGATCTTTGACTTGAGCTGGGCCTTGGGCACTGCTCCAACGATCTGGTCAAGCACCTTACCATCTTTGAAGAATATAAGTGTCGGTATGCCCCTTATATTAAAACGGCTGGCGATATCAGGGTTCTCATCGGTATTAACCTTTGCAAAGTTCACTTTTCCCGCGTATTCCTGGGCCAGTTCTTCAACAACGGGGGCTACAATCTTGCAAGGGCCGCACCACGTTGCCCAGAAGTCAACCATAATCAGATTAGACGACTGGATGACAACCGTTTCAAAAGTATCATTCGTAACACTTGTAACCGCTTCGGACATTATATTCCCTCCCTTAAAAGAGTTGTTTGTTATGAATAAATTATATTTCTTATCAAAGTATTTGTCAATTTATTATGCTAAAATATCTTCATTTCAATAGAAAAAAAGGCTCTTCCGCCTTGTCGGGGGATCTGTGTGGTCATTAATGTGAAGTATGATACTATAAATATAACCTGTCATTCCGGCTTGTCCGGAATCAAAGAGGGGTAGGATTCCGGACAAGCTTACCCGCCTATGGCGGCGCCGAAGGCGACCAGGGCCGGAATGACAGACAGTAACCACGAATAACTGAGGGATTGTAAAATATCCTGATTTCAACAGAAAAGATCAGTCCAGGAGGCACTCATGGCAGAAATTAAAAGCCACGACAACAACCCGGTTCCCGGTATAGATCATTCTGAGATCCATATACCAGACGAGAATAATTTAGGGACCGGCACCTACATCACCGTTCTTGAACCTAACGCGATGGCCAAAATAAACCCCATCATAAGCAGTATCATAAACGAGCCGGTCTTTATGCTGGTGGTAAGCATAAACCTCGCCATAGAATCGGTTACCGTAATGATCGGCAAGGCCGACAATACCCCGCCGCTCTCAAGAAAGGTCTTTAAACTGCCAAAAGAGATCGATCTGCCTGCAACCCACACGCTTGACGTCGGTTTTGGAGAGTGGAAGATTGAATCGCTCAGGATGGACGGGGAGAGTCTGGTTGAAGAGTAAATAACTTCCAGAGAGCATATCCTTCCATCATGCAGCTAAAAATAGACCGTTCTCAGAGTTTATACATCATAAGCCGGCGCGCGTAAGGAGACAACGATAATACTAATTTCTCCTGTTCCTCTTGCGGCATCGGAGAAAACGATTCTGCGAATAGCACGTTCTCCTCAAGCTGTTTAATGTCGTCGCACCCGATGACGACGGTTGAGACAGACTGCGAAAGCGCGAAATCATAGAACGGCCGCATAGTGCTTATAAAAGGCAGCTGCCCAGGAAGCCCCCTGAGATAGACCTTCATCCCGATGACCCCCATACCCTTTTTGTTCGCAAGGGGCACGACTTTCTCCAAAAAACTCATATGGTCCGGTTCTGCAGGATTTACAGGCAGAAGCACGGTGTCAAAGTCGAACAGTGTCATGCACTTGCTTATGATCTCCGGATCTTCATGACCGGTCACGCCAATAAACCTTATTAGACCCTCTTCTTTTGCACGTACGAATGCCTCTAAAGCGCCCCCCTGTCCGAAGATCTCCTCAATATCCTCCTCTGTCCTTACATCATGCACCTGCCAGAGATCGAGGTGGTCGGTTCTCATATT
>CAXMSH010000255.1:0-2315 GCA_964195875.1 Thermodesulfovibrionia bacterium | reverse complement strand
GGACAAGGCAGTAACCGTGAACTGTGAACCGTGAACCGGACAACCTGAGCAGTTACCAAATATCAATTATTAATATATTAAAGGAGGACTTAAAATGGATTGGGGTATGAAGAACCGCCTTGCGCAACTTATCAAACCTGATGGTCACTGTTTCTTTCTTCCGATTGACCACGGATATTTTCAGGGACCAACATCATGTCTGGAGAAGCCCGGAGAGACTATAAAACCTCTGCTGTCTTATTGTGACGCGCTTTTTGTAACCAGAGGTGTCTTGCGTGCCGTGGTTGATCCTGAAAAGAGCAAGCCTATTATTCTCCGTGTTTCAGGGGGCACCAGTATGGTTGGTGAAGACCTCGCAAATGAGGGTCTTACTACTTCTGTACAGGAGGCGATTCGTCTGAATGTCTCTGCTGTAGGGATGTCTGTCTTTATCGGCAGCAAGCATGAAAAAGAGACGCTCCTGAACCTCGCCAGGCTTGTGAATGAATGCGAGAACTACGGGATCCCGGTAATGGCTGTCACCGCAGTGGGCAGGGAACTGCAAAAACGGGATGCACGTTATCATGGCTTATGCAGCAGGATAGCCGCAGAACTTGGTGCCAGGGTTGTCAAGACCTACTGGTGTGAGGATTTTGATAAGGTTGTTAACGGTTGTCCTGTTCCCGTGGTCATGGCAGGCGGGCCAAGGTGTGAGACTGAACTGGAGGTTATGGAGTTTGTTTACGACGGCATACAGAAAGGCGCTATAGGGATTAACCTCGGCAGGAATGTCTGGCAGAACAAACATCCTGTTGCGATGATGAAGGCATTACGGGCGATAGTACACAAAAAGGCGACACCTAAAGAGGCATATGAGCTTTTCAATGATGTGAAAAGCAGGAAGAAATAGTTGAATATGCGTGTAGCAATGTACTATAGCAACAGTGATGTCAGGATAGAGGAGATCCCTGTTCCGTGTATCGGCCCTGATGAACTCCTTGTCAAAACAATCGCAAGCGGGATATGTGGAAGTGATGTTATGGAGTGGTACCGTCTGAAAAAGGCCCCAAAGGTCCTCGGACATGAGATAACGGGCGAGATCGTTGAAACCGGCAGTGATGTAAAGAACTTCAGAAAAGGAGACAGGGTCTTTGTCTCACATCATGTGCCGTGTAACACCTGTCATTACTGCCTGCACGGATATCATACTGCATGTAAAACCCTGCATAGTACAAATTACGATCCAGGTGGGTTTTCCGAATATATAAGGATACCCGGAATAAACGTTGAGAGCGGGGTTTACCTTCTTCCTGATGAGATATCCTATGAGGTGGGCACATTCATTGAACCGCTCGCGTGTGTAGTACGAGGACAGGGACTTGCCGGCCTTAAGCCCGGGCAGACCGTTCTTGTTATGGGCAGCGGGATCTCCGGACTCCTGCATATAATGCTTGCCCGAGCTCTCGGGGCAGGCAGGATTATAGCTACAGATATAAACGATTACCGCCTCAGACAGGCTGAACGGATCGGCGCTGATTTTTCTATTAATGCAAAAGAGGATGTGAAGGGTTCGTTGTTAAAATATAACAATGGAAGGCCCGCTGACCTTGTTATCGTTTGTGCCGGCGCGCTTCAGGCCGCTGTTGATGCCCTGACGTGTGTTGACAGGGGAGGTACCGTGCTCTATTTTGCGGTTCCTGAACCTGATATTATGGTACCTGTTCCGATGAACGACATGTGGCGAAATGAGATAACATTGATGACATCATACGGTGCCGGCCCTATTGATATTGACGTGGCGATCAGTCTTATTCAAAACAGGAGGATTACCCCTGAAGATATGATCACTCATAGACTGCCGCTAAATGAGACAGGCGAAGGATTCCGGCTGGTAGCAGACGCAAAGGAATCTATCAAGGTTATAATAGAACCACACGGAAAATAAATTGAACATTGGTGATTGTCAGTTAAGGGGGTATAATTAATGTCTTTATTAGTTGTCGGTTCAGTTGCTTTTGATTCAGTCAAGACACCGTTTGGTGAGGTTGATGATGTGCTCGGAGGTTCAGCTACGTACTTCTCCACTGCAGCCAGTTACTTTGCTGAAGTAGCTGTTGTGGCGGTAGTAGGTGATGATTTCCCGGATGAACATCTGAAGTTCCTTAAGAGCCGCAATATAGATATAGAAGGTATTGAGAAGAGAGAGGGGAAGACGTTCAGGTGGAAGGGAGAGTATGGGTATGAGCTGAATGAAGCAAAAACTCTTGACACCCAGCTCAATGTATTCCAGTCCTTCAGGCCTAAACTCCCTGAGACATATAAGGAAAAAAAGATCG
>CAXMSH010000254.1:0-2323 GCA_964195875.1 Thermodesulfovibrionia bacterium | reverse complement strand
CACCAAAGGCCATTGCAAGCGGGAGCGCCACAACCGCTGCGGTAAGTCCCCCGTATATATCGTCCCTGATATTATCCAGGCGGAATCCGTGAGGCATGAGTGATTTCATTTCCATGACATTTCCGTTTAGATTAATCGGTCTTCGTCTGATTTACAGATGAACTGCTTATGTTTAATGTTAAGACGGAGAATATTCTATCATTGCATTAAGAGTTTATTCAATTATGTAAGGCATTGAATAAGTCATAAGCATTTATTTTATCTTCTGGATTAATACCCAGTGGCTTGCCTCGTTCGTCATACCCGCGAAAGCGGGTATCCAGAAATGTAAAGTGCTATGTGGTTTCTGGATTCCCGAACAACAGACCTCGGGAATGACCGCAGTTGATACCCCGTCCGCTTGCGGCGGGGGAGTCTTCATTTAGTCTAATTAAATCCAGTACGGACTGATCCGCGTTCGGTCGTTCATCATTGTCAATGATCCTATTGCCCTGTGTAGGTGAAAGTCTCAAAAGGGGGGTCTCATGGCCGTTAAAAGATTTCTTCCTGTTATCTTCCGTGTGATATAATGTTTAAAACGGTAAGTTTTAAACGGAAATCATGAAAAAAAATGTAGGAAAAATTGACCGTGTTTTGAGAATTATCTTTGGTTTGTTTTTGATCTTGCTTGGACTTTTCCAATTGAAAGGCCAAGAAGGAGAAGTTTTAGGAATTATAGTTGCTTTATTTTCTCTGGTTCCCTTTACAATAGCAGCGACCAGAATTTGCCCCGTTTTTGCTATGTTCAGAATATCTTCAATAACAAAAAAAGAGAAGCAAAAGAAGGTTGGCTAAACCAGGAAGATAACTTCCTAGTAGTAAATAATTCAAAAAATGGCCTTCTATCGTAGCTTACAAACGCAAATTAATAACAAAATCCCGGAAAAAGCGCACTTCGTTAAAGATTGTAGCATTTTGTATACAGCGAACAGTCCATATGGCTGCTAAACCTGTGAATTCTGTATTGGGTCGCCCAAAGTCAACATTATGGCAATAAGCATGGATTTTTGATAAAGTTAAGAAAATATCCAGGATGCGAGGTGTATGGGATTTTAATAAGGAGAGAATAATGTATGAGAGAATATTCAAAACATTTGAGATGGTCCCCAGTAATGGCAGTACATACAGGGATATTATCTTAATTACAGAAAATCATGAAATGCACTTCTGGAGGGTAGTCCCCGGGGAGTGGATCTATCCACATACTCATCCCCACACCGATGATATCTGGTATATTGTCCAGGGAGTGGGTGAATATTATTCAACCTTAAAAGAGAAAAAAACAGTCAGGCCAGGAGATATAGCGGTGGCCTCCCCAGGGGATGTGCACGGGATATTTAATTCTGGTTCTGAAGATATTGTTGTCTTTTCCGTGCTCTCACCGCTGCCGGTCGAGATGGATAAGGTCCCCGGTTTCGAATATCCTGAATAACATCCTGTTTGGATAAACATTAATGATTATACACAACCGTTAGCGGCAAGTATGCGTATTAATAACTGAGTTTAAAAGGAATGCGAAATGATAGATAAGAAGAATGCAACTAAAGAGACTGATCGTTTAGAATTTTATAGTGATGGCGTTTTCGCCATTGCCATTACTCGAGTATGGGACCAAATACTTATTCAGCTTACATTAACTCAGACAGTACTATGACTGTGGTCGGAGAGATTGACTTGTGCCAATAAATACGTTTCTCACTGAGAAGTTTACGCGAGGACCTTCTCTATGATCAAGGATATGATAATTATTATTTTGCTATATCCGCGATATTTACCAGGTTATTCTGACAGTATTATTTTCCGGAACTCTGGCAGATGACCACGACGGAATCATCACCGCCGAAACAGTTAGGTACATATTTGTCAGCGAACCAGTCATTCTCCCAGCGGTCCGCGTCAATGAGGTATCTGAACCTGTATTCCCTGTCACACGGCATTGTTATGGTTGCCGTAAAGTCCCCGTTCTTAAGTTTCTTCAGAGGGTTCTCAGTGATGCTCCAGTTGTTAAAATCTCCAACAATTGAAACATACTTGGCGGCCATGGCGGCTTCTTTGGGTAATCTGAAAGTGACCCTGCAGTCTGGACGGGTCTTGAGGAACTGTTTTTTAATACCCTTCTCTTCTATCTTTTTTGAAGTTTTTTTTGTTTTTTTCACAACAGTCGTCATCTTTTCGCCTCGATTCTTTAATAGGTTTATTTATATATAAATTAATCACCAAATTATTATATTGTCTATTCTACTATATTAATAGACATCTGTCCAAAATAAGATTAAATACGCCT
>CAXMSH010000253.1:0-2355 GCA_964195875.1 Thermodesulfovibrionia bacterium | reverse complement strand
GGGTAAAGGGACCGAGGGCAAGTATCTTTTCAAGTTTAGACTGCAATATAACATCTTCATTTTTGCCAAACAGATACTCATCGGGAATATACGGTTTGGCACCTGTCGCCAGGATTATGGCTCCGTGCTGCAGTTCAATCGGCTTTTCCTTATCACTTCCAGAAAGGATGGTCCTGAAATTGCCGACAAAACCGTCAACGCTATGTATCTCCGCATCGGTATACACCGTTATACGCTCATGAGCTTTTACTCTCCTGATGATATCTTGGAGATATGCCTGCGGGTCATTGCCGTTAAGCGTGTAATAAAGATTTCTCATATTTCCGCCGGGTTCACTGTCTCTCTCGACAATATAACATTCAAATCCCTGGTCCGCGATCGACAGGGCCGCGGTCATCCCGGCAATTCCCCCGCCTATAATCAGACCTTTTGGAATGACATTAATGACAAGTTCGTCAAGCGGTTTTAAGAGACGGGCCTTGGCAACAGCCATCCTTACAAGGTCCTTTGCCTTTTTAGTTGCCTCCTCTTTTTCATGAGAGTGGACCCATGAACACTGGTCCCTGATATTCACCATCTCAAAGAGGCACTTGTTAAGTCCCGCCTCGCGGGCAGTCTCCTGAAATAGAGGTTCGTGAGTCCTTGGAGTGCAGGCCGCGACCACTACCCTGTTCAGCTTCTCTGCAGTTATTCGTTCGCTGATAATGGTCTGCGCGTCTTCAGAACAGGAATAGAGGTTTTCCGTGCTCATGACAACATCGGGAAGGCCGGCGGCATATTTTTGAACATCCGCGGTATCAACTACTCCGGCTATGTTCTTTCCACAGCGGCATACGAATACCCCTATACGCCTCTCGTCTTCATCAGGAACCAGCTCTTCGGAAAACTCTTTTTCCTTTGTCATTGAGCCGCGCGCGGCGGTCAGCAGTTCAGCAACGCCCGCAACAGCCCCGCTTGCCTGTATGACACTGTCCGGAAGGGCAGCGGGCTCCCTGAAAGCGCCGGCAACAAATATACCTTCCCTGCTGGTTGAAACGGGGGTAAACAGATCAGTATCGCAAAATCCGTATTTATTAAGCGTGATACCGCTCGCCTTTGCCAGTTCGAAGGTGCCTTGCGAAGGTTTAAGTCCTGTTGGAAGGACTACCAGATTAAAAGTCTCCTTCTTCAGCTCTCCATTTTCCTCAATGTACTTTATAGTGAGGTCATCTGTATCTTCCCGATGGATCTCTGAAATCCTGGAACGAACAAATTTTACCCCGGCTTCTCTTGCCCTCTCATAAAATCCATCCAGCCCCTTTCCATACATGCGCATGTCCATAAAGAATATCGTGATCTCAATATCAGGCTCGTGCTCAAGCGCGACGATCGCGTCCTTGACAGCATACTTACAGCAGACAGATGAACAGTAACTGTTGCCGGAGACTGACGAGCGTGAACCGGCACACTGTATAAAAGCTATTTTTCGGGGTTTATTCAGATCAGAAGGCCTTGATATCTTTCCCTGATACGGGCCGGATGCGCTTGAGATCCGCTCAAACTCCACCCCGGTAACCACATTGGGCGATTTCCCGTAAAGATAATCAGAAAGCAATCCCGGATTAATGTCCTTAAAGCCCGGTGAAAGAATAACCGCACCGACCTGATAGGTGACGACTTCCGGCTTCTGGCTGAAATCAATCGCCCCGGCCTGGCATGCCTTTGAGCACTGCTTGCATTCCTGTTTATTGAGAAACAGGCAGTGCTCAGGATCAACATAATACTTTGACGGGACCGCCTGTGTATAGAGAATATCTATAGCCTTCTTGTAAGAAAGATTCTGGTCAAATGGATTGGGGATACTTACCGGACAATAGGGCGAACAGAACCCGCAACCGGTGCATTTGGAATCATCAACATAACGAGGGCTCTTCTGCACCTCAACACTGAAGTTCCCGGCACTGCCCGCTACTTCCTTAACATCGGCATTTGTAATGATCTCAATATTTGGAGACCGACCGGCCTCAACCAGCTTGGGCGCGAGTATTCATATTGAGCAGTCATTGGTAGGAAAAGTCTTGTCAAGGGAGGCCATTAAACCGCCGATAGCCGAAGATTTTTCAACCAGATACACATAAAAGCCGTGATCCGCCAGGTCCATTGAGGCCTGAATTCCGGCAATCCCCCCTCCTACCACCATTACGGCGCCGATTGGGTTGTTCTTACTATCATTATTCATAGCGAAACCTGTTTTCTAATTTTATTGCCTTTTATACAAAACAATAGCTGCTAACTCTTTCCTTTATTCTGTCATTCCGGCTTGTCCGGAATCTTTCTTAAATACAGGGGAACGATTCCGGACAAGCCGGAATGACA
>CAXMSH010000252.1:0-2360 GCA_964195875.1 Thermodesulfovibrionia bacterium | reverse complement strand
TGAATATGAACAGACCTAACAGTATCTTAAGGTTCTTCATCTACTGCCTCTTACGATGAAGGGTTCCGATTCTTTAACAAGGCTCATATCAACCTCGGGAATGAAATTCATAAAAAAGCCTACTACAGGCAGCTGCTCCATGTTTCTTGATTCCACTATAACCCTTATGTAGTATTTCCCGGCTTCAAGTTCTTTCATGTTGGCCAGATTAACGTCTTTAACCGTAAAGACCCGGTCCTTAAAATCATCGAAATCCATGAAAACCTTCTCCGTGATTTTTGAGCTGTCACCGGATGATATCCGGTACTGTTTCCTCAGGTTGTCATATTTGATAATCCTGGTTATCTTTTTTGATGCAATATATTCATCAGGCCAGAACCTCCACGACCTCAGGAGTTCGAGCGTAAATATAATCTCCTTTTTCACGCCCGATTTTAATGTATTTTCAAGTTCTTTGACATTAGTGATTCCACTACTTAGAATAATATCGTTATTCTCAATCACCATCCCGGGGCCTATAATTTTTGGTGCTTTGGCAGATGTGAAGGACGGAATCAGTATTGAATAGAGAACCAATAAGAGGATGAAAAGGTCTTTTCTCATTTTTTAACTTGATAACTGCACAAAATTTCATTGATTATAACATAGGCTTGAAAGATAAAAGGATATAGGGGATAGGTTATAGGTCATAGGTTATAGGTCATTTGTTGAAGATCAAAGGATAAAGCATGAAACCACAGCCAGAAGTAGGCGCTTCTAAGCGAGGGCTCAGAGAAAACCCGCTGTGTTCTAAAAAAGAATTGTCTTTAAGTGAATAAAATATATGAAGCTCAATTATTAACCTGGTGTCATGTCAAATGAAAAGTGTCATTCCGGCTTGTCCGGAATCAAAGAGGAGTTGGATTATGGCGATCCCCGACAAGCGAGGACAGGCTCTGCCGGAATGACGAATAGTGGAACATATTTCAATCAATTTTCCACACAAAAGCCAGTAGAGCCTATAAATGTTGAAAGGAGGGATGATGGATATAATATCAGTAAAAATTGATTTCCCTGAAGGCTGTAATATAATAATCGGACAGACACACTTCATTAAGACGGCTGAAGACCTTTATGAGATAATCGCTACTACCGTGCCTCAGGCAAAATTCGGAATCGCTTTTACAGAGGCGTCCGGCCCCTGTCTTATAAGGAGAGAGGGTAATGACCCGGAGTTGATAGCCATCTGTGTAAGGAACCTGCAGGAGATCGGGGCTGGTCATGTATTCTTTATAACTCTCAAGGACGCATTTCCCATAAATATTCTTAACCCTATAAAGAATTGTCCTGAGGTATGCGGAATTTACTGCGCAACAGCCAATCCCGTTGAGGTGTTCGTGGCTGAGACAGTTCAGGGCAGAGGAATTATGGGGGTAATTGATGGTTATTCACCTAAAGGGGTTGAAGACGATTCTCAAGTCTGTGAACGCAGGAATTTTTTACGTAAAATAGGGTACAAACTGTAATAACCAGCGGCCAATGACCAGTGACCAGTAGCCAATTACCAATAACCTAATATTTTAGGAGATCTTATGATACCAGCGCTTAAATACGATAAAGACGGACTCATACCAGCCATTATTCAGGATGTGGAGAACAACGAGGTCCTGATGCTTGGCTATATGAACAGGACATCTATAGAGAGGACGATTGAAACCGGCAGGACCTGCTTCTGGAGCAGGTCGAGGCAGGAATACTGGGTAAAGGGAGAGACCTCCGGGAGTATCCAGACCGTAAAGGAGATATCCTATGATTGTGACGCGGATACCCTTCTGATAAAGGTTGAGCAGGCAGGCTCCGGTGCGTGCCACACAGGCAACAGGACTTGTTTCTTTAGAAGGATAGAAAAGTGAAGACAGGATTCAACCCCCACCGTTTTGCTTCGTAAAACGAAGAAGTGGGGGCAGGGGGCACAAAGGCACTGATATATGAAACTCGGTGAAAAAGGGGAGGGGCTTGCCAGAGAATTCCTGAAGGAGAAAGGTTATAAAATAATCAGGCAAAACTACAAGACCCCTATAGGCGAGATCGATATAATAGCCACAGATGGTGACACCCTTGTATTTATTGAAGTTAAGACAAGAGAGAGCATAGAGTACGGATATCCTTTTGAGGCGGTAAATAAAGCTAAAAAAAGGAAGATCGCGAATGTAGCGCTCTTATACCTTAAGAAGCTTAAAGATGTCCCTGCCTGCAGATTTGATGTTGTGAGCATCTTCTATGAGGATCGAATGCCAAAATTTGATTTGATAAAGGATGCTTTTGAGCTTTAGGATTTACAGGAAGGAAAGCGCCTTATCCTCTTAGAATTTCTACGGTGT
>CAXMSH010000251.1:0-2361 GCA_964195875.1 Thermodesulfovibrionia bacterium | reverse complement strand
TCTGGACAAGGTCGGCAATCGTGCTGATATCAGCGTTCTTCAGACAGTTATACGAGCGGACGGAAAGCTCAAGTTCATCAACGCTCTTTAGAAGATTCTTGTTATATATAGCATTCTCATCATCGTTGTTATCCAGTAATTCAGCGACCTTCTCATCTCCGTCTAAAGATTCTTCTTCGATACGAAAAAGAGAGAGATGACCCATCAGAATATCGGCTGCCTGTGTCAGGGCCTGTGGAGGGGTGATGCTGCCGTCAGTCCATATATCCATAATAAGTTTGTCAAAATCTGTTGAACGGCCAACCCGCGCACCCTCAACCCAGTAATTAACCTTCTTAATCGGGGTATAAATAGCGTCTATATTAATAACATCAACAGACTTATCTTCATGCTGGTCCTTAGTTGAAATAACATATCCCTTTCCATTCTCTACTGTTAACTCAGCATTAAAGACAGCTTTATTTTCAAGAGTAGCTATCTCCTGATCCGGATTAAAGACCTTGGCATGAGCACCCGTTATAATGTCCTTACCCTTAACCTTTCCCGGACCCTTAACCTTTATTGAAAAAACCCTGGGACCCTTGGAGTATAACTTAAATTTCAGTTTCTTGATATTAAAAATAATATCAATTATATCTTCCGTAACACCGGGAATTGATGCATATTCGTGGAGAACACCGTCAATCCTGATATCAGTTACGGCAGAACCTGAAATTGATGACAGCAATACCCTTCTGAGAGCGTTACCGATAGTTGTTCCAAAGCCCCTTTCAAGAGGTTCAGCTGTAATCCTGCCGTAGGAGCTTGTCAGGGTATCGGGATCAAAGATTAAATTTTCCGGCAACTGAAACTCTTTTTTTCTTAAATCCATCCAGTCTCCTCTTTTTAAGTCAAGAAGTTATCAGTAACTATTACGATTCCTGATAACCCAGGACATAGTTTATCTTATTTCGAATACAACTCAACAATAAGCTGTTCCTGTACAGGCAGCGCAATCTCGTCTCTTGCCGGCAGGTGAAGTACCTTGCCAATGAGATTGTCCGTATCCATCTCAACCCAGGAAGGCAACCCTCTGTGTGTTGTCTTTTCGATATTGTCCTTGATAATATCAAGCTTCTTGCTTGTCTCTTTCATCCCGATCGTATCACCGACACTCAGCAGACAGGAAGGGATGTTAACACGTTTACCGTTGACATTAAAATGCCCGTGCAGAACAAGCTGTCTTGCCTGCCTCCTATTTGATACAAAACCAAGACGATATACAACGTTATCAAGCCTTCTCTCCAACAGCTGTAAAAGATTGCTGCCTGTAATGCCCTTCTTCTTCTCTGCCAAATGAAAATAATTCTTGAACTGTTTCTCAAGCAGATTATAGGTCTCTTTTGTCTTCTGTTTTTCTCTTAGCTGGAGAGCATAATCCGAAAATTTCCTTCTACGCTGTCCGTGCTGCCCTGGCGGGAACTTTCTTCTTTCAACTCCGCATTTATCCGTATAGCACCTGTCACCCTTAAGAAAGAGTTTTTCGCTCTCCCTTCTACACAGCCTGCAAAGAGGTCCGGTATATCTGGCCATTAAACCCTCCTCTTCTTTGGAGGCTTGGTTCCGTTATGAGGCACCGGGGTAACGTCCTTTATAAGATTAATTTCAAGGCCGGCTCCCTGAAGAGCCCTCATAGCTGACTCCCTCCCCGCACCCGGACCTTTAACAAACACATCAACCCTGCGCATACCGAACCCCATAGCCTTTTTAGCGGCAGTTGTAGCAGCTATCTGAGCCGCGTAAGGTGTACTCTTCCTGGAACCCTTAAAACCCTGCGAACCTGCGGAAGCCCACGCTGCAACATTCCCTTTTGGGTCTGTAATAGTGATTATAGTATTATTGAATGTAGCCTGAATATATGCAATCCCGGCATGAATTATCTTTTTTTCTTTCTTCGTGCCCTTCTTCTTCTGGACCATTATTTCTCCTTCTTCTTCATGCTGACGGCAGCCAGCTTACGTCCCTTCCGGGTTCTTGCGTTCGTACTGGTTCTCTGCCCCCTTACGGGTAATTTAAGCTTATGTCTTAAACCTCTGTAACTGCCAATATCCTGCAGTCTCTTTATACTCATGGATACTTCACGTCTCATATCACCTTCAACCTTGAATTCACTATCGATAATGGTCCTTATCTTCATCCCCTCTTCATCGGTCAAATCCTTTACCTTTTTCCCGGGGTCAAGACCTATATCACGAATAATCTTTTTTGATGATGTTCTGCCGATACCATAGATCCTTGTAAGACCTATCTCTACTCGTTCATTTTTTGGCAAATCAACACCTGTAATCCTCAATTGTTCTCCTCCATTATGATACAGAATAT
>CAXMSH010000250.1:0-2415 GCA_964195875.1 Thermodesulfovibrionia bacterium | reverse complement strand
AGATAATCGACAGTCGTAAAAGATCAGACAGCCGCATCAGGTCGTTAACCGGCCATCTTTCGAAACCTTTACCCCCAGTGATAAGAGCCGCATAGCAAATGACGCAGTGAGTTTAAGCGAATGAATATAATTAATTTAAACTCTTTACATTTCTGCTCCTTCTTGGGAGCAAATAAATTATGCCCAAAGACATCCCGGTAAGCAACGGCAATCTTCTTTTTAATTTTGATTCTGATTATCAGATCAGGGATGTGTATTTTCCCTATATAGGACAGGAGAACCATTCAAAAGGAGACCCTTTCCGGTTTGGAGTGTGGGTGGATGGGTACTGCTCCTGGATGGGTCCGGAATGGGAAAAGGAGCTGAGGTATCAAGAAGACAGCCTCGTTACTGATGTTATTCTGAAGAACAGATCCCTGGGTCTGGTACTGCACTGCCATGACGTGGTTGATGTGGACCTTAACGTATATATTAAGAAGATCGAGGTGAAAAATCTGCAGGGGAAGGAGCGTCAGGTGAGGCTCTTTTTATGTCACGACTTTCATCTTTATGGCTATGATATCGGAGACACGGCCTATTTTGATCCACGGTCCACCTCCATCATCCACTACAAGGCCAATCGCTACTTTCTCATTAATTGCTGGAAGTCCGAAGAGTATGGTGTAAATCACTACGCCTGCGGCGACAAAGAGGTGCCGGGAAGGGAAGGGATATGGAAAGACGCCGAGGATGGGGAACTCAGCGGGAACCAGATCTCGTGGGGCTCCGCCGACTCTGCTATTGGGATATGGCTACACGTGCCCCCAAGGGGGAAAGTTGCAGCTTATTACTGGATCGCGGCAGGCACTAATTACAATGAGGTGGCTCAACTTAACCGGGATGTAATAGAAAAGACACCGGATGAACTGATAAAACGTACATCGGATTACTGGAAGGCGTGGGTTACGAAAGAATCCAGGTCTTTTGGTGACTTGCCAGAATCAGTCACTAACATTTACAACCGCAGTCTCCTGATTTTAAGAACTCAGATAGATAACAGGGGAGCAATAATTGCAGCAAATGATTCGGATATAGTCCGTTTTGGAAGAGATACGTATTCTTACATGTGGGGACGTGATGGGGCCTTTGTAGCCGCTGCACTGGCAAAGGCCGGTTACACGCATGTGTGTATGAAATTTTTTGACTTTTGCGCACGAGTTTTATCGGAAGACGGGTATCTTTACCAGCATTACAATCCTGACGGATCATTGGCCAGCAACTGGCATCCATGGTTACATAATGGGAAGGAGGTGCTCCCGATACAGGAGGACTCTACCGCCTTGATTATCTGGACGCTCTGGATACACTATGAGAGTTCAAAAGATATAGAATTCATCAGACCTTTCTATGATAAGCTTATTAAAAAGTCTGCTGACTTTATGGTAACTAACCGCGATCCTTATACTAAACTGCCCATGCCCTGCTATGATCTCTGGGAAGAGCGTTTCGGAGTGCACACTTATACTATAGCGTCAGTGATTGCCGGCCTCAGGGCAGCGGCGAAATTTGCAAGACTCTTTCATGATACTTCATTAGCAAAGAAATATGACAAAACGGCCGAAGAGATAAAAGGGGGGCTTACTAAACATCTCTACCACGACGGACTGAAGAGGTACGCCCGCTCCGGTTATAGAAAAGGTAAAGGATATGAACTTGATGAAGTGATCGATATCAGTTTGTCTGCACTCGTTTTCCTCGGAGTATTGCTTCCCAAAGATCCGAGGATGGTCGAAACAATGGAGGCGATACGTCAGCAATTATGGCTCAATACTCCTGTTGAAGGCTGTGCCCGATACCAGAATGATCTTTATCAGCGGCCGGAAGACAGTCCGGCGGATATTCCCGGCAATCCCTGGTTTATCTCAACGCTCTGGCTGGCAGAGTATTATATAGCCAGTGCGGAAAGTCTTCAGGAACTCCGCGAGGCGATCCCTTATCTTGAATGGTGCGTGAAGAATGCGCTTCCTTCCGGTGTGCTTGCAGAGCAGGTGCATCCCCTAAACAGTTCTCCACTCTCTGTTTCACCGCTTACATGGAGCCATTCCTCTTTTGTGTGGGCGGTTCTGCAGTATGCTGATAAATTCAATTCATTAAATAATAATAGTGTTTAGCACAGGTCTTTCCTGATACCAGTCAGGACCTGTTTCCCTGAATTTGGTATCACAAAATAATCCTAACATAGACCAAAGAAGATCCTCACCGCGATTGAAAAACCGGCGGCAAGGAATATATTTGATACCGTTACTTCCGTAGTCCATCCCGCAAAATATGATAAACCTGAAGATACCGAGACTCCAAGCAGTATCCCCATAAACCCGCCGCTCAGGGTCATGACCACTGCTTCAATAAGAAATTGAGTCATGACATCCCTGCCCC
>CAXMSH010000249.1:0-2422 GCA_964195875.1 Thermodesulfovibrionia bacterium | reverse complement strand
ATTGGTGGAAGGTGACAGCTCGGGACGGAAATTGTGGAGTAATACAACAGCTGTGCAGCAGGTGAGAAGAGAATATTAAAATTTACCCGGAATTTCCGATAGGATTATGATGTCCGAAGAACTTTAGATCATGTACAGGAAATATGAAAAGATCCACTTTGTCGGGATCGGCGGTGTCGGTATGAGCGGTATCGCAGAGGTCCTGAAGAATCTGGGTTATGATATCAGCGGTTCGGACCTGAGGGAGTCTGAGATTACGGGGAGGCTTGGTAAACTGGGTATTACAGTAGACATAGGGCATAAGGCTGAGAATATTGAGGGTGCCGATATTGTTGTTATTTCATCGGCTGTCAATGCCGTTAATCCGGAAGTGACGGCAGCCAGGGAACTCTCAATCCCTGTTATTCCAAGGGCTGAGATGCTTGCTGAACTTGCCCGTCTTAAATACGGCATACTGGTTGCCGGCACTCACGGCAAGACAACTACTACATCGCTTATTGCCAGTGTGCTGGCCCTTGGCGGGGTTGACCCTACTGTTGTAATAGGCGGGAAACTAAAGGGTATAGGAAGTAACGCCAGGCTGGGGCAGGGTGAGTTTCTTGTAGCGGAGGCCGATGAAAGTGACGGTTCTTTTCTCAGGCTTGCCCCGGCAATTTCGATTGTAACGAATATCGACAGAGAGCATATGGATTTCTTCAAAGACATTGATGGATTAAAAAAGGCGTTTCTCTCGTTTATAAACAAGGTGCCGTTTTACGGCATATCCATCCTGTGCGGCGACGATGTGTATATAAAAGAACTGTTGCCCCAAGTGCAGAGAAGGGTTACAACATACGGGCTTGGCAGTGGACTTGACCTTGTGGCGGTAAATATAAGGACAGAAGGGTTCAAGTCAGTCTTCGAGGCTGAACTGCACAAGGTATCACTTGGGACTTTTGAGGTTCCGCTGATCGGGAGCCATAACATATGCAACAGCCTTGCCGCTATCGCGGTTGCCCATGAACTGGGTATAGAGATGGAGACGGTCAGGGAGGCACTGGCTGGTTTCAGCGGGGTGCAGAGAAGGTTTGAATCAAAGGGGTCAGTATCCGGGATCAGTGTTATAGACGATTACGGACACCATCCAACCGAGATCATGGCAACCTTAAAGGCGTTGAAGGAATCGGGTATTGGAGAGAGGCTGGTTGTGCTGTTTCAGCCCCACAGATACTCAAGGACAAGAGACCTGCTGGAAGATTTCTTTTTTGCGTTTACTGATGCTGACAAGGTGATACTGATAGATATTTACCCTGCCGGGGAAGAACCTATGAAGGGTATAAATTCAGAGATCCTTTCCGCCGGGATAAGGAGCGCCGGGAAGGACGTTGATTACATAAGGAGCAGGGACGAAGTCCTTGACCGCCTGAAGAAGGAACTTAAGGAAGGGGACGTACTCTTAACGCTGGGCGCGGGTGATGTCTGGAAGATAGGGGAGGAGTTTATCAATAATAATTAAATTATATAGGAATTTCCTTTTTTCTGACAGGATTTATTAACTACGAATTTATACAAAAAAGAAAATAAAGACTTCTCTGACAGGATATACAGGTCGAAGCGACTCTATACAACGACTCGTACCGAGATGTTCAGGATACATTAATAAAAAAATAAAAAATCTTGTTAATCATGTTAATCCTGTCTAATTATTAATTTTTGTTAAAGAAGATTATGAAATCTCAATCAAAAGCGCAGAGTTTATTAAATAAGATAAAAGATAACTTCAGGGGCGAGGTAATGCTTGAGGAGCCTATGTCAGGGCATACTTCACTAAAGATCGGCGGGCCAGCAGAGGTTGTGGTTTTTCCTGAGGACCCTTTATCTCTGAAAAATGTGCTTATAGCTGCCGGTGAAGAGAAGATGCCGGTATTTGTGCTTGGCGCCGGCACAAACCTGCTTGTGGGTGACAGGGGGGTTAAGGGGGTAGGGATATCCTTAAGGGAGTTCAGAAACATAGAGCTTATAAAGGGGAGCGATGACAGGAACGCGGTCCTGTTTGCTGAGGCCGGCGTTCCGGTAAGTCTCCTGTTGAACTACACAGGCAAAAACGGCTATTCCGGAATCGAGCCCCTTGCCGGGATACCCGGCACTTTTGGAGGGGCGGTTTATATGAACGCGGGCTCATTCGGCACTGAGATCAAGGACGTGATCGTCTCTGTTGCGGTAATGAACCGGGAAGGCAGTATCAGGATATTGCATAAGGAGGAGATATCATTCTCCTACAGGAACTCAAATATTTCTGATGACATGATAATCATGAGCGCCAATATCAAACTTGAAAGGGATGATGCTGAAGCCGTAGGCAGACGGATAAGGGACTACCTGCGCAGGAAGAGAGAATCTCAGCCTATTGGGGAAGCATCCGCCGGCTGAGATTCTCTCTTCC
>CAXMSH010000248.1:0-2437 GCA_964195875.1 Thermodesulfovibrionia bacterium | reverse complement strand
TAATCCTTACAGGGATGAGGCGCTCTTTCAGGCAGGGCTTATCTACGCGCATCATATGAACCCTGAAAAAGACTTTAATAAATCTCTCGGATATTTCACTAAACTAATTAAAGATCACCCCCAAAGCCCTCTTGTTGAGCAGGCAAAAATATGGGTGGGCGTACTTGATGTCATTGAGAAGTCAAAACAGGTTGATATTGAAATTGAAAAAAAGAGGAAGCAATTAACTCAATAGGAGTATTAGTGACTACAGCGAGAATATTAGTTGTGGATGACGACAGCAATCTTTTGGAAATAATAAGACTGCGACTTGAGTCAGCAAAATATATGGTAACTGCAGCTTTAACGGGAGAACTTGCAATAGACGCAATTAAGAAAGAAGTATTTGATCTGGCAGTCATAGATCTTCATCTTTCCAACATGAATGGAATCTCGCTTATGAAAGATATTCATCTCATAAATCCCTATATCCCAGTCATTATCCTAACCGCGTACGGGACTATTGAAAGTTCTGTAGAAGCAATGCAAAAAGGAGCTTATACGTATCTCACCAAACCATTCGATCCCCGGGAACTGCTTTTCCAGATTGAGAATGCTCTTGAAAAGAACAGACTTACCTCGGAAATCAGAAGACTCAAGGGGCTTCTGGAAGAGAAATATGATTTTGCAAACATAATAGCAAAGAGCGAAAAAATGCAAGTTGTACTAGGTCAGGTTACTTATATTGCCCAAACCGATTCCACTGTATATATTTATGGGGAAAGCGGTACGGGAAAAGAACTTATTGCCAGAGCTGTCCATCTCGGCAGTAAAAGAAAAGATAAACCTTTTATCGCTGTTAATTGTGCGGCTATTCCAGAAACTTTACTTGAAAATGAACTTTTCGGACATGAAAAAGGGGCTTTTACCGGAGCGGTACAGAGCGCAAAAGGATTGTTCGCCGAGGCTCACGAAGGAACCATCTTCCTGGATGAAATTGGGGATATGCCCCTCTCTCTTCAGACGAAAATGTTACGGGTTCTCCAGGAAAGGCAATTCTATCCTGTTGGCACCAGCAAACCTGTTGAGGTAGATATCAGGGTAATTATCGCTACTAATAAAGATCTGAAAAAGGAGGTGAAAGAGGGGCGTTTCCGTGAAGACCTCTATTACAGGATTCATGTTATTCCTGTTAACCTGCCTCCTCTAAGGGAAAAGAGGGAAGATATCCCGCCTTTGGTGGATTATTTAGTGAATAAATTCAGTAGACAAATGAAGAAAAAAGTCAAAGGCCTTACTCCTCTGGCGATGCAGCAACTTATGTCCTATAACTGGCCCGGTAATGTCAGAGAACTCGAGAATACAATTGAGTATGCAATGGCCATGACCCAAAAAAATATTATTACCGAAGATCTTATTCTCAACACAAGCAGTCTGTCTGCTGAACCGTTAAAGCACCTTAAAGAGGCCAAGGCCACTTTTGAAAAAAGCTACCTTATCAATCTACTCGAACAAACCAGAGGCAATATCAGCAGTGCAGCGGAACTGGCCGGTAAATACCGGGCCGATTTTTATAATCTCATGAAGAAATATAACCTCAAACCGGGAGACTTTAAGAAAGCTTAACGGTATTTATTTCAATTTCATCAGGTATTCAGAAAAGGATATTGAATTATATTTTTAATTCGTTCCGCTTTTGTCCCATAGCTTACATACTGATGATTCTTCATCAGAACTGCATGTTCTCATTACCGACCATTTCAGTGTAACGGGAGCTATCATTGTGGTTATAAAGGCCATCAGTATCAGAGCGGAGAACTGGTTGTTTGTCAGTAACGGTTCTGATATGACATTAGTTGAAATGAGATCAGAACTCAGTTTCAGGACAACAGACGCGACGACTATTTCGACCGCCCCTCGCCCGTTCATTCCAAAGCCTACAATAAGGGCTTCCCGGTAATTTCGTTTTAAAAGGGCGTATCCAGCGCCGCATCCGACAACCTTACCGACGATTGCTGCCAGCGTCAGAACAAGAGCGAACGAGATAAATGAAAGGTTCCAGTCGAAATGCAGATGAAAAGAGAGGGATGCAAAGAAGATAGGAAGAAGGAAACCATAGCTTAATCCGTAGAAGCGGTCGCTTATGACCCGATAGAGCCTTTCATCAATGATCTCTTTTCTAACAAATTGTCCGGCAAGAAAAGCTCCGATTATCAGGTGAAGACCGACCAACTCGGCAAGATAAGCCATTGTGAGAGCTGTCGTTATGGCAAATGTAAAGGCGGTGCCCTCACGGTCATGGAGTTTGCCGGTTATTTTTGGCATGACAAACTGTCCAAGCAGGATCGTCACTCCAAAAAAGCCGACCACCTTAATAACTATAATAAATATTTCACTGAACTGGACAGAGCCGGTTTTGGCTAGCCCCAGGAGAATTGATAGTCCAACGAGGGAGAGG
>CAXMSH010000247.1:0-2439 GCA_964195875.1 Thermodesulfovibrionia bacterium | reverse complement strand
GTGGATTTTCTTGTTGATACCGGAGAGCCGCAGGGCCTGTATAATCCTTCTGTTATGGACCGGATCGAGGAAGCCCAGCGTATGACGGGAGATCTCATTATCGACGGCAGACACGCAGCTAGGGCATCAGCGGTTACCGATATACTTAAGGAGATCAATCAGGCATTAAACAGCGGAAATCCTTCAGAGTACAGGATTCCGGATGATCGTGAACTGATTGCTCAGGAACTTCTGCTGTATGAGGTCGGTGGTGGTGAAGATCTTCACAAGGCGATCGACCAGGACCATGCCAGAGCAAGGATCACCCTCCGGCTGCCGTGGGTGGACGCGGTCGTCTACACCCGTGTCATTACCGGGTTTGAGCAGAGGGTAAAGCGGCTTTTCACGGGGATCGCGTCAGTCGAAGTGACGGGCCTTGCTCCTATTGTCGTGCGGACACTTACCACGATTATCGAGACGATGGCGAAGAGCTATCTGATAGCTGGCAGTGTTATTACCATACTGATGATTTTACTTATAGGCAATGTCAGGATGGGCCTTAGCAGTATGGCTCCCAATTTTTTACCGATTGTTCTTGGCCTGGGACTTATGAAGCTGACCAATATACCCCTGGACTATTCAACTATTATGGTGGGGGGAATCGCGATCGGCCTTGCAGTGGATGATACGGTTCATTTCATGCACAACTTCCGCCGCTACTTCGATCAATGCGGAGACGCACGCGAAGCGGTAAGGTTAACACTTACAACCTCCGGCAGGGCAATGCTCTTCACCACGGTGATCCTGGGAGCCGGCTTTTTCATACTTCTCTTTGCTGAACTAACCAGTACCGTTAATTTCGGGATAATTACCGGATTCACAATCTGTATGGCACTACTGGCCGACTTTTTACTGGCGCCTGCCATGATGGTGCTGCTTACAAAGAAAAAAACGATAATCTAATGCTATAATTTATATATATAATGTTTTCATCATGACATATTATGGAGCTTTATAAACCGCGACTACTTATCCACATATTTGGGGATTATCATCCCGCTTACCCTTGTCTTTTTCTATCCTGTTTTTAACCATGTCCCATGGCGGGATGTCCGGTTTTATTGGAGCTTATATATTTATGACTTGAGAGTATCGAGTTCTCATATAACTTGTTGATTTTAAAGAAAAAGCCATAACCACTTGGTTGTCATTCCCGCTTGTCGGGAATCCAGGAAAATCAAAGAGTTATAGATTCCGGACAAGCCGGAATGACAGAACTCGGGACTGTCGAGATTTATGACTATCTGGTATTAATTAGAAAATTAGTGATTGCAGTAAGTTATAGTATCAGGTTATTAGTAGTTATTAAGTAACAGATAAGTTGCCGGGTATATTTGTAGGTGTACTAAACGCTTTGCGCTAACCTCTCTGCGCTGTGCGTTATGTGACTGAGAGGGACGAAGTCCGCCCGGATGCTTTAAAATTCGCAAAGCGCACTGAGCCAAGCGCCTGTCCGTTTACCCGCCAGTTATTTTGGAGGGCCAGTCTGTGTGGAGGGTTATCATTAAACCAATGTCCGAAGAGAATCATACCAAATTAAATGATGACTCAGCACAATGGTACGCCATTTACACTAAATCCCGTCATGAAAAACTCATTGAGACAGAACTACTCAAAAAAGGGATAGAGGCTTTTACTCCCAAAGTTACTATTAAGAGCAGATGGTCAGACAGGACAAAACTCATTGAAGAGCCTGTCTTTAAAAGTTACTGTTTTGCCAGGTTTTCAATAAACGACTCAAGCACAAGGAATATAATTCTTTCTCAAAAAGGAGTAGTCTCTATTGTTCGTTTTAATGACAAGTATGTCCCTCTTGAGGATTCGGTTATCAGCTCCTTAAGAATACTAATAGAAAACAATCTTAAGCTCGACCTCTGTCCTTACTTGAAAGAAGGCGATAAAGTCATAATAAGGAGAGGGAGTCTTAAAGGCGTCGAAGGCTATATTGTAGAGAAAAGAGATAAAAATACAGCGCTGGTAATATCAATAGACGCTATAGCCTCATCAGTTAAATGTATAGTACCCATAGATTTCGTCAGCTCAGTCTGAATTCAGTTTAGAGGGTCAGCTTGGAGGAAAAACATATGATCAAATCAGTTGAAACTGCACTTTGTGCCTCACCGAAAACATGGCTTATCACCGGAGTTGCAGGGTTCATCGGGGCAAACCTGCTTGAAGAGCTTTTAAACTTCAAACAGCATGTTATCGGCCTCGACAACTTCTCAACCGGGCATCGTTATAATCTTGATGATGTGAAGAACCAGGTGGGTGAAGAAAAATGGAAAAACTTTTCGTTCATCCCCGGGGATATCAGAAATCCTGATGATTGTCAGAAAGCCTGCACAGGAGTTGACTATGTGCTTCATGAGGCTGCAATCGGCAGTGTCCCCCGGTCAATTG
>CAXMSH010000246.1:0-2458 GCA_964195875.1 Thermodesulfovibrionia bacterium | reverse complement strand
ATATCTGAGACCTTTGTTATTAATACGAAAAAGATACAGACAATTGAAGGAAGAGAAGTAATTGAGCTGAGGGACGAAATACTTCCTCTATTGAGGCTGGCAAGTGTATTTGAACTTGAGGAGGTCCGGAAGGATAATTATTATGGTGTTGTTGTCGGGATAGGCAACAGAAGGCTGGGACTTCTTGTGGATGCTCTTATTCAGCAGAGAGATATCATTATTAAACCTCTGGGGGTCCGACTGAAGGATATCCCGGGAATATCAGGAGCTGCAGAGGTAGGCAGGCATGATATAGTTTTTGTTGTTGATATTGAAGCCATGATGGAGGAGTTGTTCATACTTAAAAAGACCAGGATAAGGGTGGAGTAAGATGTTACAGTCCTATTTTGGGTTAAAGCGCAAGCCATTCAGCAAGACCCCTGACCCTGGGTTTCTGTTTTACAGCAAGTGTCACGAAGAAGCGCTTGCAAGGCTTCAGCTTGGTGTCGCGGATAAGGAGATAATACTCCTGACCGGGGAGATCGGTTCCGGCAAGACGACACTTTCCCGCGCGTTGATGGATTCACTGGGAGACAGATACAGGATAATCTCGATACTGAACCCGCGTCTCACCGCTTCACAGTTCCTGAGAATAATCGCAAGGAGATTTGGAATTAATTATAACCAGCCCAAGGATGATCTCATGGAGGACCTTAACGCCAAGGTTTATGATGACTATACAAAAGGCATTACGCCTGTTATTATCATTGATGAAGCCCAGCTGATCCCCGATAAGAGCACTTTTGAGGAGATACGTCTGCTTACGAATTTTCAGCTCGATGAAGAGAACCTCCTGAGCCTCATACTGATAGGCCAGCCCGATCTCAGGAAGAGGCTTGAACGTAAGATTTATCTGCCGTTAAGACAGCGTATAGGAATTTTCTATCATCTCAGACAGCTCAGCAAAGACGAGGTGAAGCAGTATATTTCACACAGGCTTAAGACGGCAGGCAGGACAGACCCCTTATTCAGTGAGGAGGCTATTGAGTCTATATGCAGATACTCACAGGGAATTCCCAGAAATGTCAATAATATCGCGTATAATTCATTGCTGGGGGCGTTCGGCCTCGATCTAAACCGTATTGGTGATGATATTATTAACGACGTTGCTCATGAATTAGGATTGAACGGGGTGAAGTAGTTGGATATTTCAAAGGTCAGAAAGAAGCTTCAGGCTTTAAACGCCGAAGAAGCGAAGAAACAGTCCCAGGCTGGAGAGGATCATGCCGGCATTGCCGAGGAAGTTAAAGAGGCAGTGACGGTACAGAAGTCGATCCCTGAAACAATTAATGATACCGTTACTGCGCCACCCGTACCGGAGGCGCTTCCTTTGGAAGAAGACACACTGCCTGTTTCAGATATTGAGCTGATCGCGTTCAGTGTCTCCAACGAAGAATTTGCCACGAGATTGTCGGATATGAAGGAGATTATAAAACAACAGGTCATTACCCCCGTTCCGAGGTCTCCCCTGTATCTCCAGGGAGCAGCTTTTTTGAAGGGAAGGATATTGCCGGTTATTAACCTTAGCGAGAGGCTGTCCCTTAAAAAAATGGATGAAGGCCGGCAAAAAATCATCGTTATGTATACTTCTAAAGAACCGGTTGGAATACTTGCCAATAAGATTATTGATGTTATAAGAGTTCACGAAACTGATATGTTGCCGCCCCCCTCGACTCTTTCCGACAGGGAAAAGAGTTTTATGGAAGGAGTCATAAAGATAGGAGACAGGTTCATATCGGTCCTTAAAATAGATAAGATAGCAGAAATGGAGACGACTACAGGGGAAGGAGACGAATGAATAAAAAACTTGAAATCAAGATTGTTGGCCTTGTCTTTGTAGCTCTTTTGGTAGCCTCTGTTGTTATCGGGTTATTCAGTTCTATATTCATTAAAGCCGATATAAATAAAATTGTTGATTCTTACGCCCATATAGCCCAGGAATTTATAGCAGATGCCTTTATTGAGACCATGGTCACGGGCAATGCCGATGCTACCAAAAAATTAGTAACGCACCACAGAAAAACCGACAATGTGAGTTCCATTCAGATTCTTGACGTTCAAGGCAAGGACGCGTTTTCGATCAATGAAAACACCGTTACTGAAGATGCCTCTTTTCTTAAAGAGATCACTCAGAGTAAGAATGAAAGGATCGTTAAGACCGGGTCTGATATAATCTACTATACTCCCCTGTTGAATACCGAACGCTGTATCGTATGTCATGCTGATTCAGGCAATATCCTTGGATTTATGAAGATCTCTATATCGGTTGAGAGTGCTCAGAAACAGATCATTAGCAGAAGAAATCTTGTTATCTGGAGTTTGATTGTGGCAACCTTTTTATTTTGCGTTCTCGATACGCCTTATCAGCAGCCTGCTCTTGAAGAACTTCGCCGCGTTTGCAAGCCCGACGGCACAATCC
>CAXMSH010000245.1:0-2472 GCA_964195875.1 Thermodesulfovibrionia bacterium | reverse complement strand
CTATTCTCTCAAACGCCTCATATCTTAGTTCTCTGGCAGCCTCCTGAATATTCAGATTCTTCCCCTCTGAATATTCCCTTACCCTGACAGACTCACTATGAAACTGTATCTCCCGATCATCACAAAAACATTTACAGAAAGCATACTCTTCCCCGCTCTCCTCAGGGCGAAGACCGTGGTCAACATAAAGGGCATGCAAAGATAGATTGAAATTGTCTCTGAGTTCATCTAAAATAACCGAGAGGCAGACAGAGTCAGGCCCGCCTGAAAGGCCGATAAGGACAATGTCTCCTTTAGACAGCATTTCATACTTTTTAATTGTTTTAAGTACCTTTTCTAAAAGATTCATAGTAGTAGATTATAACTTAATAAAGCCGTAATGGGTAACGCGTAACGAGTGATGAGAAGTAGTTGCTGTTTTTAGTTTTTTATAACCCATTACCTGTTTTAAAATTATGCACGACTTTAAATACAAAAACTCTGAACTGTATGCTGAGGACGTTCCTGTAAGCAGGATTGCCAAGGAGTTCGGCACACCTGTATACATTTACAGCCATAATACTCTCCTCAGGCATCTCAACGCGTACAGACAGGCCTTTGACGGCCATAAGCATATAATCTGCTTTGCACTCAAGGCAAACTCCAACAGCGCATTACTCAAGCTTCTCGCAAAGAATGGATCCGGGGCTGATGTTGTCTCTGGAGGAGAACTATACCTTGCGTTAAAGGCCGGTATTCCTGCCACGCAGATCGTGTATGCCGGTGTTGGAAAGTCTGATGATGAGATCGCATACGCGCTGAGATCAAATATCCTGATGTTTAATGTCGAATCATCCGATGAGCTGAAGGCCATCAGCAAGGTAGCAAAGAAGCTTAAGGTCAAAGCCCCTATAGCGCTAAGGGTAAATCCTGACATTGACCCGAAGACACACCCTTATATTTCAACCGGTCTAAAGGAGAGCAAGTTCGGTATCCCTATCGGGGATGCACTTGAAAATTACAGCCTTGCTAAAAGATTGCCCAATATCGAGATTCTCGGAATACACAAGCATATCGGTTCTCAGATTACTGAAATAAGGCCGTTTATCGATGCGTTAAAAAAGGTCCTTCAACTGACTAAAAAACTGAAAGAGATGGATATCAATATCAGGAACCTTGATATCGGCGGAGGGCTTGGAATCAATTATAATAATGATTCCCCGCCTATTCCAAAAGATCTGTCAAAGGCTATACTTCCTCTCATAAGTAAGCTTGATATCAATCTGATACTTGAACCCGGCAGGTCCATAGCCGGAAACGCGGGGATACTGGTTACAAAGGCCCTCTACATAAAAAAACACGCCGGTTCAGGTCGTTCCCGACAGGAGAAAGAGTTCGCGGTTGTAGACGCCGGCATGAATGATCTTTTGAGGCCGAGCCTGTACAACGCTTTCCATAGCATAATTCCTGTAAAGAAGAACAGACGCGGGAAGATCATGACAGACATTGTAGGCCCTATATGTGAGTCAGGCGATTTTATGGGAAAGAACAGGATGATGAACCGTGTTATGCCGGGAGACCTGCTGGCGGTGATGAGCGCTGGAGCATACGGTTTCACAATGAGCTCAACCTATAACAGCAGGCCGAGAGTCCCGGAGGTTCTGGTTAAAGAAAACAAATACTATCTTATCAGGGAAAGAGAAGATTATAAGAATTTAACCAGAGGCATAAAGATACCGGAGTTTTTGAAGTAATGTTTCATGTCTGTCATTCCAGTGACTCGCCTCGATTCGGCGAAGCGGGTCCCCTGGGCTGGAATCCAGACGTCGTCCCCGCGTAGGCGGGGAGCCAGAAAATTCATTTAATGTCTGGATACCCGACTAAGAAATTCGGGTATGACAATAGGAATTCTTTTAATTTAGTTATTTATTCTTATTTCTTTAAGTCTGTGTAAGTCAGTGGCAAAAAAAGTAATATGAAAATTCAATTCACAAAAATGCACGGCCTTGGTAACGACTTTATCATTCTTGACAACAGGAAAGGACAGATAAAAAACCTTAATAAGCTCGCCGAAAAAATATGTGAACGCAGGTTTGGTATCGGTGCCGATCAACTGCTTGTTCTCCGCAATTCCAGAAAGGCTGACTTCAGGATGCAGATCATAAACGCGGACGGCTCTGAGGTTGAGATGTGCGGTAACGGCATCAGATGTCTTGCTAAATATATCTGGGATAATAATATTGGAAGCCAGAAACTGACAATAGAAACCCTTGCCGGCATCATTTATCCTGAAAAGTCCGGTTCGCAGATCAAGGTTGACATGGGAGAACCTCTTTTTGATGGAAACGATATCCCCATCAGGATTTTCCTGAAGGTGTTGAGGTTCTTGATTATGATATTTTCAATCTTCCGTTTGATAATGATAGCGTCGATTTGATTCGTGCAGAGGCTTTTATTGAGCACTTGAATTTCAAAGAAGAAAAAAAATTTTTT
>CAXMSH010000244.1:0-2500 GCA_964195875.1 Thermodesulfovibrionia bacterium | reverse complement strand
GTTGCGCGTGTGGTTGGTTCTATCGTCTTCAGTGTTGTCGTGGGACTTTTAATGCATCTTATATTTATAAAGGAGGAACGATCAAGAGAAAATACGGGGGTATTACTGGCAGGAGAGGAGAAATCATCCCGTCCATTATTTAAGGATGCATTGTATCTTGCGTCAATGGTCGGTTTTCTTGTATTTGCTAACTGGGCAAAACCTCAAACAGGAGAACACGGCATTTGGTCAATGATCTACAGCGTTAAATGGTATCTCTCAGCCGGACTGCTTGGCTTGAACGCATGGATGCTGGTCTCATGGTTTAAAAAGGAAGAGCGTACTGAATGGGTCTCGTCATCATGGGGATTCGCCAAACAGATCATGCCTTTTCTGCTTATCGGGGTCCTTATTGCCGGTCTGTTGCTGGGAAGGCCGGGGGAGGAAGGGTTGATACCATCGTGGATCATTGAAGATGCGGTCGGAGGCAATTCGATTTCTGCCAATTTATTTGCTTCCATTGCAGGCGCGTTCATGTATTTCGCAACGTTGACGGAAGTGCCGATTTTACAGGGCCTTATCAGTTCCGGTATGGGCAAAGGTCCGGCATTGGCCCTTCTGCTGGCAGGTCCTGCCTTGAGTCTGCCGAACATGCTGGTAATAAGAGGTGTTATTGGAACCAAAAAAACGTTTGTATATGTCAGCCTGGTTGTTGTAATGGCGACAATCAGCGGAATTATATTCGGGAACATAGTCGGGTAATACAGGAGGTTATTATGAAAATAGAAATTTTAGGATCGGGATGTCCCAAATGCAAGCAACTCTATGAAAATACACAGGAAGCTTTAAAAACTATAGGAAAGGAAGCTGAAGTTGTGAAAGTGGAAGATATCAATAAAATAACGGAATATGGTATTTTGATGACTCCAGGGTTTGTTGTTGATGGAGAAATAAAGTCAGTCGGTAAAGTCTTGTCTGCCGGAGAAATAAAAACGATTATACAGGGATAAAAAATCCTGAAAAAGCGGTAAATTGTTAAAAATAATCCTTCTGTTTAAGAAGAACTGCTAACTAATCGGGGGCTGGAATTTTAAACCTGTTTCAAATAAAGAAAGGAGGCAGCGATGCCAAGGAAACCAAGCGAAAAAGAAGAAGAATCAGCAGCAAGGATGGAAGAGGCGGACATGAGCGGCAGATCATACTGTTAGTATGATTTATATCATGGCACTTTCACTTTGGATGTGATTTAATAACTTATACAATCAATTTCAAAAAACAAGGAGGTAGAAAATGTTTTGTAATCAATGTGAACAGACTATGGAAGGCGGCTGTGACAAAAAGATCGGAGTATGCGGTAAAAATGAGGATATTTCAAGCCTTCAGGATATTTCAATTTACGGACTCAAGGGGGTCGCTGCTTATGCGCACCACGCGCGTGAACTCGGGGCCACAGATGGGGACGTTGACTCTATTATGGCTGACACTCTTTACTCAACCCTTACAAATGTAAACTTCCGCCTGAGTGATAATGTTGCCACAGCGCTCAAAGTCGGAGAGGCAGCCATTAAAGTGATGGACCTTCTTGATAAGGCCCATACGGACAGGCTGGGTATCCCTGAGCCGGTGACCGTGTCTGAAGACAAGGTTGAAGGAAAGAGCATCCTTGTGTCAGGACACAATCTTTTAGCGCTGGAGGAACTGCTTAAGCAGACAGAGGGCAAGGGTATCAATATTTATACCCATTCCGAGATGCTTCCCGCCCATGGCTATCCACAGCTGAAAAAATACAGTCACCTCAAGGGCAATGTAGGCCAGGCATGGCATGACCAGAGAAGGTTGTTTGATGATTTCCCCGGGGCCATTCTCATGACAACAAACTGTATAATGCCTGTCAGGGGTACATATCGTGACAAACTTTTCACCTATGATGTTACCGGCGTGGAGGAATGTCCATATATCGAGAATAATGACTTTACCCCGCTTATTGATAAAGCCCTCTCACTGCCTGACGCTGATGTGAAGTCCGAAAAGACGCTGACAACAGGCTTTCACCATGAAACTGTCCTGAAGCTTGCACCACAGATAATTGATGCTGTTAAGTCAGGCAAGATAAAACGCTTTTTTGTAATAGCAGGATGCGATGCCCCCGGCAGCGGAGGTGATTACTTCAGGGAGCTTGCGGAACTTGTCCCTAAAGACTGTGTAATACTTACAACCTCCTGCGGCAAGTTCAGGTTCAATGATTTAGATTTCGGGGATATTGATGGTATCCCGCGTTATATAGATCTCGGCCAGTGTAATAACTCCATATCCTGTGTGAAGATCGCAGTTGCGCTTGCAGAGGCATTCGAATGTTCTGTAAATGAGCTGCCGTTGACCATCGCCCTTTCCTGGTTTGAGCAGAAGGCCGTTGCAATTCTTCTGGGACTCTTCAGCCTTGGTGTTAAAAATATCTATCTCGGCCCCAAGCCTCCTGAGTTTGTGACCCCGGGCGTTTTAAAAGTCCTGCAGGATAACTTCA
>CAXMSH010000243.1:0-2575 GCA_964195875.1 Thermodesulfovibrionia bacterium | reverse complement strand
CGCACAGGAGGCAGAGAGGCGTGACACTGGTTTTAAGGATGTTACCCTTAATTTGATTATGACGCTCAGGAACAGACATGAGCAGGAGAGCATCCGTAAGATACGTATGAAGGTGCTTGAGGTTGAGGGTGACGGGGACAAGGGCCTGACTATATTCGACAACCCAAAGGATGTCAAGGGCACGGCTTTCCTGAATTATACCCATAAGACAGGTGACGATGATCAGTGGCTCTATCTGCCTGCATTAAAGAGGGTCAAGAGGATAAGTTCAAGAAATAAATCCGGCTCTTTCATGGGCAGTGAATTTTCATATGAGGACTTATCAAGCCAGGAGGTTGAGAAGTACACCTATAAATGGATACGCGATGAAGTGTATGACGGTCGGGAATGTTTTATTGTTGAGCTGTATCCTGTTGACAAAAAAAACTCAGGGTATACACGCCAGGTGAACTGGATAGACAGGAAGGAATACCGCACATGGAAAGTTGAATACTATGACAGGAAAAGCTCACACTTAAAGACATTGACCTTCGCTGGATATCAGAAATATCTTGACAGGTACTGGCGTCCGGATAGTATGAAGATGGTAAACCATCTAAACGGAAAGAGTACGGACCTTGAGTTCTCCGATTATATGTTCAGTATCGGGCTGAAAGAGAGCGATTTCAGCAAGAACGCGTTGAAGAGAGCAAAGTAAGAAAAAAAAAGGCACAAAGGCACAAAGTAACAAAGTAACAAAGGCGTATCCCGTAAAACTTCGCCACGGGCAAGAAGGTTACATGATAAATATTAAGTCATTGACTATTTTGGTGCTTATGGCTGTTATGGCTGTTGTATCTCCGGTGTCTGCAATCGAAATTTCAGGTAACACTTCTCTGGAGGCTAGAGGGTTTCTTAATGATCCGCTCTTCCAGGATCAAAAGAGGGACAGTGTATCCCTTGCGGTTCAGCCTGAGATTTACCATGAATGGAAGAATGGTTCAAGCCTGACATTTACCCCCTTTGCGCGGCTTGACAGCGCAGACCCTGAAAGGAGTCATTTCGATATTCGTGAATTAAATTATTTATGGCTCCATGATAAATGGGAGTTACGTATCGGTATAGGGAAGGTATTCTGGGGGGTGACCGAGTTTCTTCATCTGGTCGATATTATTAATCAGACAGATCTTGTAGAGCAGATAGACGGGGAGGAGAAGCTGGGACAGCCGATGATAAACCTTTCCAAACAACAAGACTGGGGTGTTGTAGATCTGTTTGTACTGCCATATTTCCGGGAGAGGACGTTCCCCGGCAGGAGAGGGCGGCTCCGTTCCGGGGTTGTTGTGGATAACCGCAGTGCTATTTATGAGAGTTCAGCTGAGGAATATCATACTGATTTTGCCATAAGGTACAGTCATACAATCGGGGACTGGGACTTCGGTATCTATCACTTCAGCGGGACAGGGCGGGAACCCACACTGCTCTTCAGGAGTGATAACAGCGGAAATCCCTCACTTTTACCGTTTTATGAACAGATAGACCAGACAGGGCTTGACGTCCAAATGGTAAATGGCAACTGGCTTCTTAAGCTTGAATCACTATATCGAACCGGGCAGGGAGATGATTTTATTGCTGGAGCCGGAGGTTTTGAATACTCACTTGTCAATATTGCGTCAAGCGGAAAGGATCTTGGCCTGATAGGTGAATGGGCTTATGATGAACGGGGCGATCAGTCTACAACAGTGTTTGATAATGATTTAATGATCGGTGTACGTCTGGATTTTAATGATGCGGCAGGCTCAAATGTCCTGGCTGGATTTTTCCATGACCTTGACAGTAGCGGGCAGGTACTTTACCTTGAGTCAGGTCGCAGATTCGGAGATAACTGGAGAGTGACTCTTGACGCCTTCCTGGTTCTGGATTCTGCAGAAGAGGATCCAATTTACACCTTGCGTGATGATGACAATATATCCATAGAATTGGCGTATTATTTTTAATGAGTAATATCCGTAATAGAATCGAAAAGTGGTTTGCCGACTTCGGGCTTCTCGTGAGCAGACGTCCGTGGCTCTTTATCCTTGTCAGCGTTTTTGCCGTTATGGCGATGGTCTGGCAGCTTCCCCAAATCAGGATGGATACCTCTGCTGAAGGGCTCCTTCACAAAAAAGACCCCGCTCTGCTGACATATGAAACATTCCGCAGGCAGTTTGGCCGTGACCAGGTAGTGATCCTTGGTCTTGAACCTGAAGAAGTATTTAATGCTGAATTCCTTGGTACATTGCGGGAATTTCATGAGGCTCTGGAACAGGAGGTTCCCTACGTGTCTGAGGTTACCAGCCTGATTAACGCCGAATATATCCATGGAGAAGGCGATGACCTCGTTGTGGAAGATTTACTGGAAGATTGGCCTGAGGATGAGATTGAGATGCTGGCGCTGAAAAAACGTGTCCTTGCAAACCCTCTTTACCGGAACATTCTCATTTCTGATGACGGCTCTTTTACCGTGCTTGTGCTTAAAGCAACCCTCTTTTCTCCCAACAGTAGTGAGGAGGGTGTCTTGCTGAGCGAAAAGGAAACGGGTGAATTTGTAGAAAGT
>CAXMSH010000242.1:0-2577 GCA_964195875.1 Thermodesulfovibrionia bacterium | reverse complement strand
TCTTACTGCACCGCGCCCATGTTGACCATTGATCCGGAACTTCAGAAGCGTCTTCAAAAGTATTCTTATGATATTGTTGAAGCAATTGAAGTTATTGGCGGGACTAATGTCCAGTTTGCACATGACCCAAAAACAGGTCGGGTTGTGGTTATTGAGATAAATCCGCGGACATCGAGGTCATCAGCGCTGGCTTCCAAGGCTACGGGTTTTCCAATAGCTATGGTCTCTTCACTCCTTGCAGGCGGTATGACGATGGATGAGATCCCCTACTGGAGAGACGGAACCCTTGAGAAATATACCCCATCCGGTGACTATGTTGTGGTGAAGTTCGCACGCTGGGCATTTGAAAAATTTGAAGGGATTGAGGACAGGCTCGGCACCCAGATGCGTGCCGTAGGCGAGGTCATGAGCATTGGTAAGAATTATAAAGAGGCATTTCAGAAAGCAATCCGCTCTCTTGAGAACAATCGTCACGGCCTTGGTTTTGCCAAAGACTTCAACGAAAAACCTCTTGATGAATTAATGGAGATGCTGAATATACCGACAAGCGAGCGCCAGTTCATTATGTATGAAGCGCTTCGCAAAGGGGCGGACATCGATACACTTTACGAAAAGACACATATCAAGCCATGGTTTATTCAACAGATGAAGGAACTGGTGGAGCTTGAGGAGGAGGTTCTTAAATTCAGGGGCCGGATGTTACCCGATGACCTGCTTACGCGGGCCAAGAAAGATGGATTTGCTGATAAGTATTTGGCCAAACTACTCAATATGCCTGAGAAGGATATTCGTAAATCGCGGGCAGGCATCAACATTGTTGAGGCATGGGAGCCGGTTCCTGTGAGTGGTGTTGAAGATGCCGCTTACTATTATTCAACATACAATGCGCCGGACAGGGTGAGCGTAAGTGATCGGAAAAAGATCATGGTCCTTGGCGGTGGACCAAATCGGATCGGACAGGGCATAGAATTCGACTATTGCTGTGTACATGCCGCGTTTGCGATAAGGGACGCGGGATATGAGTCTATCATGGTCAACTGTAATCCTGAAACAGTCTCAACGGATTATGACACTTCAGATAAGCTCTATTTTGAACCGCTTACCGTTGAAGATGTACTGAGTATTTATGAAAAGGAGAAACCCGAGGGTGTTATTGTTCAGTTCGGAGGACAGACACCGCTCAATATCGCCAATGAGCTGGCAGAAGCAGGGGTAAATATTCTCGGCACCTCACCTGAAACCATAGACCTGGCCGAAGACCGTGACCGTTTCCGCAAGGTGATGCTGAAACTGGGGATTCCCCAGCCGGAATCAGGGATGGCAAGCACCCTTGAAGAGGCGTTGGAAATTGCCGGGAGAATTGGATACCCTCTTATGGTACGTCCATCATACGTGTTGGGGGGACGCGCCATGGAGATCGTCCTTGATGAAGATATGCTCAGGCACTATGTAGCCGCCGCGGTGGGTGTTTCTCCTGAACGGCCTATCTTAATCGACAGATTTCTTGAAAATGCCATAGAGGCTGAAGCCGATGCTATCGCGGACGGGACAGACGCGTTCATACCGGCGGTAATGGAGCATATTGAACAGGCCGGTGTTCATTCAGGTGACTCTGCCTGCGTCATTCCTCCGGTGAGCATATCCCAGAGACACATTGAAACCATTTACGAGTACACTCGGAAAATAGCGATTGAGCTTAAGGTCGTTGGTCTCATGAATATCCAGTACGCAATAGCAAATGAAACAGTCTACATCCTGGAGGCGAATCCCAGGGCCTCACGTACTGTTCCCATCGTTTCAAAGGTCTGCAATATTCAGATGGCGCGTATCGCGGCCCAGATAATGCTCGGTGCAAAACTTTCTTCATTAGGTCTCAGCAGGAAGGTGTTCCCTCACTACGGGGTAAAAGAGGCCGTATTCCCCTTTAATATGTTCCCTGAGGTTGACCCTGTTCTCGGCCCTGAGATGAGGTCCACAGGCGAGGTGTTGGGACTTGCCGATTCATTCGGCCTGGCATTTTTCAAGGCCCAGGAGGCAACACAGATGAAACTCCCGACCGAGGGGTGTGTCCTTATTACTGTTGCTGATCAGGACAAACCGGGCATACTGGAATCCGCAAGGCTTTTTACTGAGATGGGGTTCTGCATAAAAGCAACCGAGGGAACACGCAAGGTTCTGCAGGAGAACGGGATAGCATCGGAGCCGATTACCAAGATAGGAGAGGGCCGTCCTAATATTGTGGACGAGATTAAAAACAATGGGATCCAGCTGGTGATAAATTCACCGTCCAGTCAAAGGAGCAAGAGAAACGACGCGTATATTAGAAAGTCCGCGATACAGTACAAAGTCCCGTATATTACTACTACAGCCGCCGCGCTCTCTGCCGCGAAGGGTATCGGCATGAGAAGAAAAGGGCAGGCCAAAGTGAAGTCATTGCAGGCTTATCACGCTGATATAAAATAAAAAGACAGGGTTCGAGGGTTCAAGCCCCCCTACTTTTTTGCCTCCACTGATTCGCTCTGCGAATCAAAGATGTGGGGCCATAGCAAAAGTGGCAGGGGGGTAGAGGTTCAAGGA
>CAXMSH010000241.1:0-2579 GCA_964195875.1 Thermodesulfovibrionia bacterium | reverse complement strand
ATCCTCTTAGGAGTATCTGGTGAATATTCTTTTTCCGAGTTGACAAATTTCTATACGGGTATTACGACCGACTGGGCTTTTGGTTTGAAAGATAATGAGACCACTAAAAAAGACGGCATTCAGATTCAGTCTAATGATATGAAGATTTTCTCCCAGTTCTATGACTTCAGGTTTGGTTATAAAAATAGCGGCAGGGATTATTACTACAGACTTTACGCGGCAGGCGGTTGGGATGGAATTCACATAAAGAGAGATGAATTTGCCCTGCAGGGGGAGATCGTTCCCGGTGGTATTAAAGAAGACTTCAGTCTATGGCGGACCGGCGCGGGCGCGGGGTTCGGTTATACACTTGGCAATTGGGCGCTGGACGGCAGGATCGCTTATGCATATTATATTTCCGGTGAAGTAAAGAACAGTTCCTTTCCTCAATATACCTTTGACACTAATGGCAGCTGTCTGGATATGGGAGCAGGCATTGCAAGAAAAATTACTGATAAATCAAGCTTTTACATAGGTGTCAGTTATACTTTACTTGAGCTTAATGAGAGCGAAATAATACGAAGCGGTTTATTACAGGCTGTCTTTCCACAGAGCAGAACAGAGATATTAACTGGTGTGGTTAATCTCAGCTATTCTTTTTAAAGACTATATAATTGAGATGTTTAAAGCGTATTGAATTTTAGTCAGGCTCTACCTGTATTTGTGTGTAGAATTGCATAACATTTTCGAATTTGTCATTCCGGCTTGTCCGGAATCGTTTTTAATAACAAGGCATTATTATTGCAGGAATGATTCCGGACAAGCCGGAATGACAAAAGTTTTGGACCCGGAATGACAATCCTTCTTACTATCCTGTAGATTTTACCTTATTCCCCACACTATCCCTGATGTGCGTTTAGTTATAAGTTTTTTACATACTTCTCAAATAGCCTCAGCCCTTTCATATGTTCTTCAGTAAAGTCATAGGATATCTTCTTCCAGTAGTTAACGAGTTCTTTTTCAGTGAGCCATTCTTTCAGTGGAGACTCCTTTGCAATGTGCCGGAGTTTTCCGGTTGTAAACCTGCTTGCTCTTACGAGATCCGATGACAGTCTCTTGAGAAGTTCTCCTTTCTCAGATAAGGTTTCGTTTCTTACTATCCAGAGGGCAAATACGAACGGCAGTCCTGTGTATTTATGCCATAGTTCAGCAAGATCGTATTTATATACTGATGGGGAATGAGTAATGGGTAATGGGTGACAGGCACTGGATTTTGTGGTTTGAGGCTTATGATCTCTTTTTGTAACTGTCTTCTTAGCTTCCTTCATGGCTGAGTCGCCAATAAGAAGCAGTGCTGGAAATTTTGATAGTGCACCTTTTACAGTTCTGTGCCTGACTGTTTTAAACCTGCATTTAATGCCTATGAACTCTTTGAGGATTATCTTAAGAAGCGCCACTGAAGTGTCTGATTCCGAAGTCATGGCGACAGTTTTACTTCCAAGCTCTTCAAGAGGAACCTTTGAGAAGACCAATATACTCTCTATTGAGCCGTAAGAGCTTATAGAAAAAGATGGAAGTAAAAGGTATCTATCTTTATTCTTCAGATACTCTATGGATGATGATATGCTTATATCCAGGTCTCCATCATTAAGCATCCTGTTAAGTCTTGAAGGAGCACCTTTAATAAATCTGTATGCTGAGTTATCACACTCTTTATCAAGGTAATAAAATATCGGGAAAAGATTGGCATATGGAATTCTTCCAACTCTGAGTATTTTCTGTTTCAAAATAGTTTTCTTTTCACCTTTCATAAATAGAGTAATTAATATTGGCTAAAATTTACGTTTTATGATATAAAGACCAGTTAATATATTAATAATATACATTTTAGGATATACCCAAAATCACCCCTTGTGAAAAAAAGTCTGTCATTCTGGCTTGTCTTTTGTAGTGTTGCAAATTATAAATGTCCAGTCGCCACGGCGACCCGCCGAGGCGGGAATCTTTTTTAAAGACAGTGAAACGATTCCCGACAAGCGGGAATGACAGAAAAAAGGAAAGAGTAGTAAGAATCGCTCAATTTAGGTATCATTATTAACTTTAATCAGGATTACCCCAATATTGTAAGGGATAAGTTGTATCATCCCTTTATAACCCCAAGTGGTCTGAGTTTCGCGATCTTTCTGGATAGCCCGGCATTATGAACCGCGTCAACTACATTCGTAATGTCTTTGTAAGCCTCGGGCATCTCTTCAGCAATAGTGCTTCTTCCCGCTGCCCTTACAATGATACCTCTCTCCTCCATCTCTCTTGCGATGGACCTGCCCCTTGCTGCTTTTATAGCCTTGTGTCTAGACATTACTCTTCCGGCGCCGTGACAGGTTGAACCATAAGATTCCCTCATACCTTTTTCAGTTCCAAGGAGAATATAGGATGCTCTTCCCATGTCTCCCGGGATAATAACCGGCTGGCCCAGATGTTTGTAGTCATCAGGGAGTTCCTGATGTCCGGGAGGGAATGCCCTTGTCGCACCTTTACGGTGGACGATCAGTTTTCTGGCAGTGTTATTTATTGTGTGCTCCTCAATTTTGGCTATGTTA
>CAXMSH010000240.1:0-2587 GCA_964195875.1 Thermodesulfovibrionia bacterium | reverse complement strand
ATGGAGGGGCTTGATGAGGCAGGCATTGACCGGAAGAAGAGGCCGGAAGAATTAAGTATAGAGGATTTCATAAGACTTGCCGACACGCTGCATTTTCATTACAATAATGAAAGACAGTAAATAATCCTGTAATCGATCCCTTAATTATGGCTCTTCCGGAAACTTTGGGTATTTATGTGGAATAAGATACTATCAAAAAGGTTTGTCATTCCGGCTTGTCCGGAATCATGATGCCTGATGACTCCCGATCCCCGACAAGCGAGGACAGGCTCTGCGGGAGTGACAATTGTTATGGTATCAATCTATTTATGCTGTAATTCCGGCCTGCCCTGTACCATACGGTTCAGGGCTTGTCCAGAATCCTTACTTAAGGACAAGGGAACGATTCCGAACAAGTCGGAATGACAGACTAAGAGTAGTAAGAATAGCTCAATTTAGGTTTTAATAAATTCTGTCTCCGATACCTAAATTCACTAATTATGTAAAGCCGTGAACGGTTAACACAGGATTTATTCAAACGGGAAAAATATGAACAATATTAAGGCAGCAATGATTCTTATCTTTTTTTCTGTATTCGTTTATGGATGCGGCTCATCAGTCAACATCTCCGATGAAGATCAAATCAGCGTAAGTTCCTATATGAAGCAGGGCAGTTATATCCCCGGAGAACTACTGGTAAAGTTTCATCATGGAACTGCCGCAATTACAGCAAGCGGACTTCACTCCGCCATAGAAGCTGTTAAGAAGAAGAAATTTAAAAACCTCCGGGTACATCACATTAAATTTCCAGACAACATATCTGTGGAAGAAGCCATTGAGCACTACAGGCAGGACCTTAATGTGGAATATGCCGAGCCCAATTACATTATTCATGCAGCGGAAATCCCGGACGATAATGATTATGAAAATCTCTGGGGATTAAATAATACCGGGCAGACCGGGGGCACTACTGACTCCGACATTGACGCGCCTGAGGCATGGGACAAAATCACAGGCTCACATGATGTTATTATCGCGGTTGCCGACTCCGGCCTGGCGCTTAACCATCCTGATTTTTCTGACAATATCTGGACAAATACAGGGGAGATAATATGCAATGACAGCATAGACAATGATGGAAACGGCTATATAGACGACTGTTACGGCTGGGACTTTATCGGCAATGACAATGACCCCACAGATTATAACGGTCATGGCACACACGTATCCGGGATTATCGCGGCACAAGGCGATAATGGCATGGGGATTACAGGTGTAATGTGGGATGCTCAAATAATGCCATTGAGGATGCTGGGGGTAAGCGGAAGCGGGACAACAGCTGATGCGATATCAGCCATTCTTTACGCAAATGCCAACAACGCCCATATAATAAACAACAGTTGGGGAGGAAGCGGGAACAGCCAGGCGCTTAAAGATGCTATAGATGCTTCAAAAGCGATAGTCGTGTGTGCCGCAGGTAACAGCGGGACAGATAATGACACATCGCCTTTTTATCCCGCAAGCTATACAAGCACTAATATCATATCTGTCACCGCCTCTGATCACAATGACGCGCTGTCCTCTTTTTCCAACTTCGGAACAACCTCAGTGGATGTTGCCGCCCCCGGGGAAGTTATCTACAGTACTACTCCAGTATTGGAATATATGAATCCCGTAACAGTCTACAGTGAGGACTTTGACGGTGCGTCGGGGAACCTCCCGCTGTTGGGATGGAGCAGAGGAGGTATAAATAGCACATGGGCAGTGACAGACGGCACAGGCACAGGTGGAACTAACAGTCTTGAAGACAGCCCGTCAGGGAATTACATTAACAATACTAATTCGTGGGCAAGGAATATGACGCCGATAAACCTTTTAAAGGATAACCGTTACACACTTTCATTCCAATGGAAAGGGGCCCTTGAGCCTTTCTTTGACTTCCTTTATGTTAATTATTCTCCTGATGGTCTTAACTGGGATCTGACAGACTTCCTTTCAGAGAGCACTAATGGAAATTTTTACTTACATACTTCAGATTTCACTTCAGTCGCTGATACCGTTGACAGTCTTTATCTCGGCTTCAGTTTTTCTTCAGATGATTCAGCAACCCTGGATGGAGTTTACATTGACAACATAGAACTTGCAAGAGAGGCGGTGGATATCAGCAGTTATAGCTACGGGAATAAAAACGGATCTTCCTTCTCGGCACCTCATGTATCAGGGGTAGCAGGATTAATACTGGCCAACAATCCTTCTTTGAATAATAAACAGGTAAAGGAAATTATTCTTAACACCGTGGATCCAGTACCATCAATGTCAGGACTGACCTTAACAGGCGGGAGGTTAAATGCTTTCAACGCGGTACTGTACTCAGTTCCGCCGGATACCCCTCCCGACCTGTCCGCTACAGCTATATCAAACTCAGGTATTAATCTGAGATGGACAGACAATTCAAACAATGAAACAGGTTTCATGATAGAGAGGAAGACAGGCGGGGGTGCATTCTCTGAAATAACAACTGTTGGTCCAAATGTCACCGAATATAACGATTCTGGGCTTACAGAGGCAACAAATTACCAATACATTATAAGATCATTTAACGACTCGG
>CAXMSH010000239.1:0-2592 GCA_964195875.1 Thermodesulfovibrionia bacterium | reverse complement strand
ATGAAGCGCTATCTGAAGGACAGGCGCCTGGACCTCGAACTTACTGAAAAGACAAAGATCTTTCTTGCTGAGGTTGGTTTTGATCAGCTTTACGGGGCAAGGCCCCTCAAGAGGGCGATCCAGAATGAAATCCTTAACCCGCTCGCAAAGAGTCTTATTGACAGGACATTCAGAGAGGGAGATATTGTTCTGGCTGATATGGAAGGGGACAAGGTTGTCTTTAATAAAAAGCGGTTGAGGGATGAAGAGAAGGTTAAGGTTAAATAATAAATAAAAAGGATTCAAGGGTTCGAGGGTCCAAGGATTCAAGTGAAAGAATGGATAACGGATAATAGATTAAAAAACCTGATTCAAAAAATAAATTTTATTATTTATCTTTATTTTTTTCTCGAACCCTGAACACTGTCTTATTCTGTAGACCGGATACCGGATTCTCAAAATTTTCAGGAGAGTGCCATACGGTATGACAAAAAAGGTATCATTTATTTATAAAAATGAATTAATTGCCTTTGAGCCTTTACTTATGGGCCTTTCTTTTGTTTTGTAGTTCACTTGAACCCTTTCCGCCTCGGCGGATTCGCTGAGGAGAAGAATCCTGGAATCCTGGCACCCTGACAATTATTGTTTCCCCCCTCTTAATACTAATTAAGATCCAAATTTTTATACTGTTTATATAACAAGTATCCCGCCCAGGCGAAGGAGCAGAGCATAAGTAATATACCTGCTGTATAGGCCATCTTTGCGATTGTATGATCATATTCAAGCCAACCGAGTCTGATAAGAATATATTCCCAGTCATGATACCCGGGGACATCGCGTCCTGTAACGCCTCCCAGGAGGATTAATCGTAAATCCCTTGCGTCGTTTATGTAAGGAGCAAGGTCCATAAAGCTTTCTCCAAGCCACCATATTGAAACTGAGGCGGCAAATGTATCCCGGGTTTTTATCATAAAAGTCAGAAAGCATATTAATGGTATTAACAGTTGCCCGAGACTGCCTCCAAGTACACTCACAAATTCTCCGAGAGGACGGAAGATTATATGTCCAGCCTCATGAAAAGGCAGGTTGATCATGTGCATGAAGGACATTCCGGTGTAGTTGCTTCCCATCGGAGTGAATATAAACTTCCAGCCCCAGATGAGGATTATTAGAAAGAAGAGTATCCTTCCGCCGAAATAAAAGGGATTAATGTCGGGCTTAACATAAAGAAACAGCTCTTTTAAAAGACCTATTTTATCGGGTACAGGGCTATTCTTTACAGCATCTTCCTTTATCGACGATATTACCGAAAGGTCATTTTTGAGCAGGGACCTTTGATGCGCAAAGTATTTTTTGAAAATAATGCCGCATCCGGCACATTCCGTGTTTCCCTCAGACTGATTGAAGTTGCACTTAGGACAGATCATTGTTTAAAACAGGGTTCGAGGGTTCTCCCCTAAACTTTCAAACTCTCGAAAGTAAAACTTTGGGGCAGGCCCGATAAATCGGGATTCGCTGACGCGAAAAGGGTTCAAGGGTTCAAGTAAAAATGATTATTGGTTATTGAGTCATTGAGTTATTAGGTTATTGGTTATACTCTTTAACTGTAAACTGTTAAATGTCATCTGTCAATCTTCAACTCTCTGTGCTTTGTTCTGTTGTCACTGTCTGCACAGTCTGTGTAAGCCTGTCTGCAGGTCTACGACTCATGAGCAGGCAGGTCTGTCCACGATGAAAAGAGCAGAGCTGCCAAACCTTTTTTATTTTATTCTTTCTTTATCTCTATGTTAAGAGTCTGTGTAAGCCTGCCTGCCGGTAGGCAGGTCTGTGGCGAATTATCATTTTGACAATAACCTGACCCTGATGCTACTTTATCCTCATGGATAACAGGAGGAAGATCGCCCAGTTAATAATTGCCCGGCTCAATGGTCTGGATATCTCAAATAAGTTTGACTATTACAGGTCACTTGTAACACAGGGGATCGGCGGCTTTATTATATTTGGCGGCAGGCTCAGAGAGGTCAGGGACGGGATCAGGGAAATTCAGAAGATCGCTGATATCCCTCTCTTTATATCATCTGACCTTGAGCGCGGCCTTGGACAGCAGATAGAGGGCGGTACCCTGTTCCCACACGCAATGGCGATTGCTCATGCCGTCAACAGAAAGAAGAGGGCTGACATCTCTCTTTTAAGGAGATCTATAAAGGTCATGGCTGAAGAGGCAAATGCTGTCGGCATCAACACCATATTTTCCCCTGTTATGGATGTAAATACAAACCCCAAAAATCCGATAATCTGCACCAGGGCCTTCTCTGATGACCCGGAGGAGACCGCATGGTTCGGAAGAGAGTTCATAAAGGGCCTTCAGAAAGAAGGGATCATAGCCTGCGCAAAGCATTTCCCCGGGCATGGCGACACATCCCAGGACTCGCATAGGGAACTGCCGGTTATAAAGGCCGATATGAGGAGGCTAAACAGGGTTGAGCTGTATCCATTTAATGAGGCAATAAAGGCAAAGGTAAAGATGATGATGGCCGGCCATCTGAAAGTGTCTGCCATAGATAAGTCTTTTCCTGCGAGCCTCTCTCTAAAGACGATAAACGGCCTCTTAAG
>CAXMSH010000238.1:0-2593 GCA_964195875.1 Thermodesulfovibrionia bacterium | reverse complement strand
AATATTATACAAAAAAAATCTCTCACTGTTGCAAACGAATGCGGGGAACCTGAAATATAAAATTAGTTCTTTGCTTCTTCTACTATTAATGCTGTTTTACATCTCGGCAAGTCCAGATGGCAGTCTCTGAATAAATGGCAGGTCCTTTTGCATATTGATACAAGCATGAGCATCAGAGGGACTTCGATCAAGACCCCAACTACGGTAGCCAATGCCGCACCGGAGGATAGACCGAAAAGAATAACAGCGGTTGCTATCGCCACCTCGAAATGATTAGAAGCCCCGATCAAGGCGGCAGGCGCGGCATCATGGTAAGAAAGCTTAAGCCACCGTGCGAATACAAAGTAGCCGATAGCGAAAATAAATATTGTCTGTATAAACAGGGGAATGGCGATCCATAAAATAGTAAGCGGATTACTGATGATTACTTCACCCTTAAATGAAAAGAGAAGAACCAGAGTTAAAAGCAGGGCGGTAATGCTGACAGGTGTAAGCCAGTGTAAAAACTTTTCATTGAACCATTTAATTCCTTTATGTGTAATTATCCACTTCCTGGATAAATAGCCCGCGATTAAGGGCAGTGCCACATAAATTGAAACTGAAAGCAGCATGGTCTTCCAGGGCACCGGCATAGAGTTCACATTCAGCAATAATCCTCCCAGCGGACCATATAGTAAGAGCATCATTAAGGAGTTGATCGCAACCATCACTAATGTTAAACCTTCGTTCCCTCTTGCGAGATACCCCCACATCAGGACCATTGCCGTACACGGTGCAATTCCAAGAAGGATTGTGCCGGCGATATAACTGCGCCATAATTCGACTTCTTCACCGTTTGCAAGAATTTCCGTGCCCGGCAAAAAGTCCCTGAATAAATATCCGAGGAAGAAATAGGCGATCGCAAACATGGTAAATGGCTTGACCGCCCAGTTAATAAACAGGGTCAAAAGGACAGGTTTTGGAGTTTTGGCCGACTTAAGAACCTGGGCAAAATCAATTTTCACCATAATAGGATACATCATGAAGAACAGGCAGACAGCAATAGGAATGGAGACTTGATAGATTGATAAATCATTCAGTCCTGAAGCAAAATCAGGAGCTGCTTTGCCCAGTAAAATTCCACCTGTGATGCATAGTAATACCCAGACAGAAAGGTACCTCTCAAAGGTCGTTAATTTTTTTTCTTCCATTCACCCTCCCCTTAATCCCCTCCCATCAAGGGAGGGGGTATTCAGGATACCCTGTGGTCTCCCCCACCGCTTTGCTTCGCTACCCAAAGATTTGCACAGGGTGATTCATTTTCTGTGAAGCTTTGCAATCATACTTACCGGCATACACTCTTCCCTGCAGTCTTTTTCAGAGGTCTCGTGCCTATCTTCTCAAATATACCTATCAATAAAAACCTTATAAAAAGATCTGACTCATTGAGAGAATAGTAGGTCCAGCGGCCCTGCTTCCTGTCCTCTATAAGCCCGGCCTCCTTAAGCATACTGAGGTGAAACGAGATATTCGGCTGGGTCATATCAAGGTTTTCCGCAATATCGCAGACACATAACTCCCCATGCTTCAGAAGCATCAGTATCCTGAGCCTGCTCTCTTCAGAGAGTGCCTTAAAGGTATGTAGCAGTTTTTTATGTCTCTCCCCCTCTGTCATACTGTACCGGTAAAACCAGAATTTATATATATGTTCATTGATGTATTTTACTACAATAATACAATTATATCAATATACAAAGCTGTATCATATAAATAGTTATTTATATTAATCATATCCTGAAAACCAGAAACAAAAGGACGAAACAGTCTTCAGACGGTTAACCGGGATATCTTTCTATAAACAGGTAATAGTGTGGAATATACTGAAAACACGTAATATATCCTGAAAAGTAGTTTTTTGTCATTCCCGTGAAAACGGGAATCCAGTCATTAAATAAATTCTCTGGTTCCCCGCCTACGCGGGGACGACATCTGGATACTCGCTCCACGACTACTGTCCTCGGTGACAGGTTTCGCGGGTATGACGACTTTTTACGAGTGCCTAATTCATTGACTTAAACCAATATTTCCCTTATAGTCTAACATCGTGGAATCATCGGTAAAAAAGACAGACTTCCTGGTAATCGGAGGCGGGGTTGCCGGACTCAGGGCCGCAATAGAACTCGCAGGTCACGGCAGTGTAATTGTTCTCACAAAGGGCAACCCGACAGAGAGCAGCACAGAGTATGCACAGGGCGGCATAGCCGTTGCAATGAGTAGTGATGACAAGGTCGGACTCCACTATGAAGACACAATAAAGGCCGGTGACGGTCTCTGCAGGGAGGATGCGGTAAAAACACTTGTTGAAGAGGGTCCGGAGTATATCCGTGAACTTATATCATGGGGCGCCGAGTTTGACATGGATGGCAGCAGTCTCTCATTCACCCGGGAAGCCGCTCACTCGAGAAACAGGGTGCTCCATTCACAAGGCGATTCAACAGGTAGGGAGATAGAGCGTGCACTGATCAACAAGGCCCGTTCCTTACCGTCAATAACCAGGCTTGACTTTTCCTTCACAATCGACCTGATCATTGAAGACAGTCAATGCGCTGGAGCA
>CAXMSH010000237.1:0-2607 GCA_964195875.1 Thermodesulfovibrionia bacterium | reverse complement strand
TTATACTAAGTTCCTCAGGGCGCTACGATCCTGATTCAGGTGAGTTGATTGTTTAATATTCCTATAATCATTACATTCAGCAGAATATTGATGATACCTCTTTTCGTCCTGTTTGCAGCTTCAAAACCTTTTGTTGGCGCTGTTATCTTTGCGCTCGCATCTATTACGGACCTGCTTGACGGATATGTCGCAAGGAGATCTAAACAAGTTACAAAATTCGGTATTCTCCTTGATCCTATCGCTGATAAACTGCTGGTTATCTCCGCTCTTATCATATTTGTTGATATGGAGTTAATCCCGGCATGGATCGCTATAGTCATTATTGTCAGGGAATTTCTCGTTACCGGTTTAAGAATAGTCGCTGTTTCAAAAGATATCATAATCCCGGCCGAATCAGGCGGTAAGCTAAAGATGACCGCTCAGATAACCGCGATACTTGTCCTTCTTGTAGATAAGGCAAACTACATTCCTTTTGATCTGTACGGTGTAGGTATAGTTGTCCTCTGGGTCGCCATGCTGGTCGGGCTTGCCTCGGGGATCCAGTATTTTAGACTCTTCTGGAGACGCTTGTGACCGACTTGCTCTTTATGTCATATTATCCGCTATTCTTTCTGTTGCCTGTTGCCTATATTATCGGCTCAATCCCTTTCGGGGTTATCATTAGCCGGGGTAAGGGTATTGATTTAACGAAATCGGGCAGTAAAAACATAGGAGCCACTAATGTACTCAGAACCTCAGGTAAAGTACCTGCCTTATTAACACTTGCCGGTGATTCATTAAAAGGCGCAGTCGCGGTTTTATTATGCAGGTACGTTATTACCAGTTTCCAGGTTGCGGAATCATCAGGGACTTCCGTCTATAACAGTGAGGTATGGGAAGGGCTTGTCGGGTTAATTGTTGTGCTGGGACACATTTTTTCTGTCTTTATGTCATTCAGGGGAGGGAAGGGTGTCGCTACCAGTTTTGGTGTTCTTGCTGTATACAGTCCTCTCCAGGCGTTTATGGCTTTTCTGGTCTGGGTGCTTACCGCTGTAACCCTAAGGTACTCATCTCTTTCTGCTGTATTTTCATTTATTTCACTTCCTTTTATTTATTTCTTTTTTGGGGCATCTGATGTCAAAATTTATTTTGGAATAATACTTGGTGTTCTGATAGTATTAAGACATAGAACTAATATACACAAACTGATTAAACAAACAGAGCCCAGGATCGGCAACAGCGTGAAATGAAGAATTTAAATTCGTTTACAAAATTTTCTGCACTTATAATCATTTGTGTCTGTTTCCTGTTTTTCCCTGATAATGCTTTTACAGATACAGAGAACCGGATAGCTGAACCGGATGTTAAGGAATATACCGGTGATATCAGTAAAAAGTATCCTTCGTTTGACGATTCTCATGCGTTGACTTCTTACAGGAATGCAACAGGTTTCAGTAATATGGTACCGTTTTCTTCTGTGCTTATTGAGAAAGGCAAAATGGCTATAAAGGAGGGTAATGGGGAAAAAGCAATTAAGTTTTTTAAAGATGCGATAGCACTGTCGCCTGATATGCCCCAGGCTTATATATATATGGCCAAAGCAAACTTCTCATTCTCTTCTGAAGGAATTTCAGCATCAGTCGGCTACCTGTTTAACGCCTGGGATGCACTTACAAAAAACATATGGTGGTCATTCAGGGCCGCAGGCATGTTTATGAGCAGCCTGTATCTATCTTTATATATGTCAGTTATCGCACTTTTTATTATATTTATATACTCCGGGTTCAGGCTGTACATTCATGATGTTATGGAGAACGCAAAAAATATATTCCTCCTGGTGCCTGCAATAGTCCTTCTCTTCTTCGGTCCTATATTCAGTATTTTTGCTTTTATTTTACCGTTCTGGACATATCTTAAGGAAAAAGAAAAGGGACTTGTCTACGGTATTTTCATCGCCGTCTTTGCCGTATTAATCACTTTCCCTTTTCATGCCATTTTTCTTAATGCTTACAGTGATCAAAACCTCAGAGATATTGTTAATATCAATAGCGGGTTATATACCGGTGATAAGTCATATACACTGAGCGGCCGTGATGATTATGAGAGTGTATTCACCTTCGCTCTTTCCAAAAAGAGGATGGGTGATTTTCAAGAGGCGATTAGTTTATATAATACGATTTTAGGGCAAAGGAATGATGCCATAATTTACAACAATATAGCTAACTGCTATGTTGGATTGGCTGATTTAAAAACTGCAGTAACTTACTATGATAAATCGTTAAAAACATCAAAGCTGGCTTCTGCTTACTATAACCTGAGTCAGCTTAACAGGGAAGTTTTCAATTTTAAAGACGCTGAAAAATATTATTCAGATGCATTGGAGATAAACGCTGATCAGGTCTCTGTGTTTTCTTCACTAAGGGGAGATTCTACCGGGAGTTCCGTTGTGGATGAGGTGTTTGGTATAAATCAATTATGGTCTCTGATATTAAAACGCTCAATGTCTGATACTTCCCTGGGTTTGATGGGAAGACTGTATTCTTATAACAATAGAGGTGTTTCAGTAATCCTGATACTTTTTCTGGCAGTCATATTGACTGTTTACGGCATGATGGTTCAGGGGAGTGC
>CAXMSH010000236.1:0-2614 GCA_964195875.1 Thermodesulfovibrionia bacterium | reverse complement strand
GGCTAAGTTAAAATTTCGATATACAAGGCGTATTGTATTTTTAAAGCCGAGACTATACATATAGTATGTCGAAGATTTCAAAATGCGCTACAACGCAGTAGATCGGACTTTTTACGACGCCATCAATAATTATATATGTAAAAAATACCGGAGTCAATATCGCCTTGTATAAATAATTATTGAAATTCAATTAATTAACTGAGTTAAAACAATAAAGCGTATATAATAATTTAGGACAATCCTTATTCAGAATGCATTTAAGTGAAATTGGCCTTTACTATGGAATATATCTTCAATTAATATTAATCATGTATTCTCTTGAACTTAACCGCCTTCGGCGGAACTTATTAGACAGGATATACAAGATATTCAGGATACATTTAAAGAAAGAAAATAATAATTAATTAGACAGGATGTACAGGATATATTTAAAAAAAGAGAAAAAAAAAGAAAAAATTCTGTATCTTGTTGATCCTGTTAATCCTGTCAAAAAAAAGGAAAATCTTCTATATCTTGTTAATCCTGTCAAAAAAGAAAGAAGAAGAAAAATCTTCTGTATCCTGTTAATCCTGTCAGAAAAATTGAAATTCCTATACAATCAAGTTAAGGTAGCGGTCTAATATTAAAATAATTCTCAATGAGGGGAAGTAAATGAAAGCATTAAGGATTTCACTCGCACAGATAAATCCTGTTGTCGGTGACCTTGCCGGAAACGCCAGGAAGATAATAGCGTATATTAAAAAGGCGAAAAAGCTTGAGTCAGATGTTGTGGCCTTTCCTGAACTTGCAATAACAGGTTACCCGCCCGAAGACCTCCTGTTAAAGCCCCAGTTTATCAAAGATAACATCAAAGCACTTCATAAGATAAAGGATGAAACAAAAGGGATTTTAGCTGTTGTCGGTTTTGTTTCATTGGATAAAGGACTCTATAATTCGGCCGCTATTATTTCTGATGGCAGGGTTATTGACATATATAACAAACATCATCTGCCCAACTACGGTGTATTCGATGAATACCGCTACTTTTTACCCGGCAGAAGGTTCCCTGTTTATTCACTCGGCGGTATCAGGTTCGGGGTAAATATCTGTGAGGATATCTGGCATAAAGACGGTCCTGCAAGGGCACAGGCACTGTTGGGAGCCGGGCTCATTATAAATATTAACGCCTCACCTTATCGTATGGGAAAAGTATCCTTCAGGGAGGAAATTGTTTCAAGGCGCATCTCAGAGTGCGGGATACCCATCGTTTATGTAAATATGATCGGCGGACAGGACGAACTCGTATTCGATGGAGGCAGTTTTGTGAGTGATGAAAAGGGGAATTTACTGGCAAAAGCAAGGCATTTCAGTGAAGACCTCTTAACTCTTGATATTATGGTTGAGAAGACCGGTGATGAGGTATCTTCCAAAAATACGGAAAAAGAGCTGAATATTCTGTTATCAGGAGGCAGATCAGCGGAAAAGATAAAGATAATCTCTCCCCGCAAAAAGAGACGAAGACCGGCAATAAGAGCGAAGAAGACCGCTGTAATGCCTAAACTTGAGAAGGTATATAAAGCGCTCATGCTCGGGACAAAGGATTATGTTCAGAAAAACGGATTTAAGGAGGTTATCATTGGAGTGAGCGGAGGGGTTGACTCAGCTCTTGTGACCACAATAGCTGTAGACGCGCTGGGAAAGGAAAGAGTTCATGGTATCTTTATGCCGTCTCAATATACCTCAAATGAGAGCCATGAGGATGTTGAGGCTCATGCCGGCAACCTCGGGGTAAAGATCGTAACAATACCGATTGAGAAGATATATGAATGTTTTCTTAAAACACTTTCAGAGAGTTTTATGGGTACCGACGCTGATACTACAGAGGAGAACCTTCAGGCCAGAATAAGGGGTAACATACTAATGGCATTTTCAAATAAGTTTGGATGGCTCGTACTTACAACCGGCAATAAATCCGAGATGAGTGTCGGTTACGCTACCCTGTATGGTGACATGGCCGGCGGCTTTGCCGTTATCAAGGATGTGCCAAAGACACTGGTATATGAACTCTGCAGTTGGAGGAATGAAAAGGAGGGCAGGGCTTTAATACCGGAGAGGGTCCTGTGGAAGGAACCCACGGCTGAACTGAGGCCCGATCAGAAGGATACAGATTCGCTCCCGCCTTATCCTGTTCTTGACCCTATCCTTAAGGCATATGTAGAAGAGGACAGCAGTTTTGAGGAGATATTGAATATGGGCTGTGACCTTGAATGTACTCAAAAGGTTGTAAGAATGATTGACCGCTCCGAGTACAAGAGGCGGCAGGCCCCGCCCGGTATAAAGATAACACCGAGGGCGTTTGGTAAAGACAGGCGTTTCCCGATAACCAACAGATACAGGAGTTATTAAGAAAGGGCACAAAGGCACAAAGGCACAAAGGTTCATCTGATTATTAAGGAGGTTTTATGTTTTTCAAGAGGGCTGTCATGATGTTATTTGTTGTAATTTTATTTTCTCCCATGCATGCATGCTCCGGTACTGACAATAAGGAGGGGGATGCTGTTTTCAAGAAGGTGCCGGAATTGCAGGATATAAAGCTACAGATGCCGGTCAAGATCAAGCTTAAGAGGAGCACAAA
>CAXMSH010000235.1:2383-2622 GCA_964195875.1 Thermodesulfovibrionia bacterium | reverse complement strand
CAGACAGTGGTAATTAAGGATAAGGCGGTAATGGCAGTTGAGGCCATTGAGGGAACAGACGAGGCGCTCCCGAGAGGTGGTCATCTCGCTCAGGGAGGTGCAGTTGTTATAAAGGTCAGTAAACCCGGACAGGATATGCGTTTTGACGTGCCTGTTGTAGGAAACAGCACTCTTAAAACCATGAAGAAGGCCAAAGCAGGGGTTCTGGCGGTCGAGGCAAACAAGGCCATTATTCTCGA
>CAXMSH010000235.1:282-2373 GCA_964195875.1 Thermodesulfovibrionia bacterium | reverse complement strand
GTCATAGGAGTAAAAAATGCTTAAGGTAGGTGTAATAGGGACAGGTTCTATTGGACAACACCATGCCAGAATATTTTCAAACCTCCAGTCTGTAGAACTTGTCGGGATTGTTGATATAAACTCCGGGAGGGCTGAGGAAATTGCATCCAGACACAACTGCAAACCATATGTTAACTATATGGATATAATGAACAGCGTTGACGCGTTGAGTATCGCTGTACCGACCAGTCTGCACCATCAGGTTGCAATGGACTCTTTAAAGTTTAACAAGGATATTCTTCTTGAAAAACCCATCACGTCAACCATTCAGGAAGCCGAGGAAATCATATCAGAAGCAGAGAAGAGAAATCTTATACTACAGGTGGGTCATATAGAGAGGTTCAACTCGGGGGTCTCGCTTATAAGCAGTATGGTCGATAAACCTCAATTCATTGAATCCCGGCGCATATCCCCTTTTCTTGAAAGGTCTGCAGATATTGACGTAACACTTGACTTGATGATACATGACATAGATATAATACTCAGCCTGGTTAATTCTGATATTTCTGACCTCAGAGCAACAGGCGCCAGGGTACTGACTGATAATATAGACGTAGCTCACGCATGGATTGAATTCAATAACGGATGCATAGCCGAAGCAGTAACAAGCAGAATAGCCGGCAAAAAGCTCAGGGAGCTTAAGATTTATCAGAGTAACGCATTACTGACCCTGAATTACCAGAGCCGGGAAGTATCATGCCTTAGAAAAATAAACGGATCAATAGAAAAAGAGACCAAAAATGCTGATGATAAAGAGCCTCTTAAGGAACAGCTTGAATCCTTTATCAAATGCATACAAAGCAGGACTCAACCGATTGTATCCGGGCATGAAGGCAGGGAAGCACTTAAAGTTGTATTAAAAATTTCAGACCTGGTTAACAATAATATAATATAAAGTGGAGCAGAACATGAATATGACCATCCCTATGTTAGATCTGAGGGCACAGTATGAAAGCCTGAAGAATGAAATTGAAAGCGCATTAAAAGAAATATTACAGAGCGGACATTTCGTGCTGGGTCCTAATGTAGAAGCATTTGAAAAAGAGGTAGCCTCTTTTAATAACGCAAAGTACGCAGTCGGCGTTGCCTCCGGCACAGATGCCTTACATCTCAGCCTTAAGGCTCTGGGTATTGCAGATGGGGATGAGGTTATTACTACACCTTTCTCATTTATTGCCACTGCCGAGGCGATATCATATAATGGCGCGGTCCCTGTTTTTGTAGATATCAATAAACATACTTTCAATATAGACCCTTTAAAGATAGAAGCGAAGATAACCCCAAAGACAAAGGCTATTTTACCGGTCCATCTCTTCGGCCAACCCGCGAAAATGGAGGAGATTCTCAAAATTGCACGGAAGTTCAACCTTAAGGTGATTGAAGACTGCGCCCAGGCCTTTGGAGCAGAATATAAAGAAGCTATTGTGGGGAGTCTGGGAGATGCCGGATGCTTCAGTTTCTACCCGAGCAAGAATCTGGGGGCGTATGGTGACGGAGGGATAATAACAACCAATGACCCCGAAACATATGAAAAACTCAAACTACTGAGAAATCACGGCAGCACATCAGGATACAATCATAAATTTATCGGGTTCAATAGCAGGCTGGATGAAATTCAGGCCGCGATTCTCAGGATAAAATTAAAGCACATCGATATGTACAACAAGAAGAGAAGAGATCTCGCTAAACTTTACACCTCCAACATATGCGGTATTGTACAATGCCCTGCGGTGGTGCCTGATACAAATCATGTCTTTCATCAGTTCACCATAAGAAGCCATAGGAGAGATGATATCAGGAAGATACTCACGGACAATTCCATATCATCCGTTATATACTATCCACTTCCACTTCATCTGCAGGATGCCTTTAAGCACCTGGGATATAAAAAAGGCGACTTCCCCGAGAGCGAGGCTGCCGCTGAAGAAGTGCTGTCCTTACCGATTTATCCTGAGCTGCTGCCTGAAAAGGTTAAATTTATCAGTGAAACCGTACTGAAGGCTTTCAGGGACTAAATTAATTTTCTATAGCCTCCAACAAGTTTACCCGCCA
>CAXMSH010000235.1:0-272 GCA_964195875.1 Thermodesulfovibrionia bacterium | reverse complement strand
GGCGCCGCCGAAGGCGACCAGGGTCGGGACAAGCCCCCTTTTTTATAAGGGTGGTTAATAAAGTGGGTTATTTCGTATAATGCTCTCTTCCCCTCTTTGGCAAAGAGGGGGCAGTGGAGATTTTATATATCATAATTGTCTCCATATTTCTATTATAATTTCTTCAAAATTCATAAACACTTCTCTATCTGAAAACCTTTAATTGCTTGCCTCTAATCTTTACCCACAGTAATCTCTCTTCATCGGTCATCTTTAATCTCAGTCTTCTTGAC
>CAXMSH010000234.1:0-2626 GCA_964195875.1 Thermodesulfovibrionia bacterium | reverse complement strand
CAAACAATATGTATGGCCATGGAGATCTCTTCTTTGTGACCGTCTCCTGTTTTTCATGGACCGTCATGAGGTCAGGGGATTTATCCTGCCTACGATTCTCCTCTGCTTTCTTCAATGCATCAAGGATGTATGACATATATTATGTCTCTCTCTTTTCAGACAGTGTCGGTGAGCCGATGTCTGTAGCGGAATTAATCATAATAATTGTCTGTAAGCCTGCTATCCCGTCAGGGAGCAGACCGGCGGACCGCTGGAACGTCTTCACCATGTCGACCAACTCATCGTCAAATTCATTTTTCCCGCCGATCCGGCCGGTTTCATCAAGGATGCCGGAGAGTTCTTCATACAGCCACGCTACAGACGGTCCGCTGTCACCCCTTTTGATATAACCGTTGTAACCCGGAGGGATCTTCCAGAGCAGGGTGTAGTTTCCCAGCCATTTATCCTCTATTCTGCCTGTCGGCACTTCTATCGTTTTATCTCCAACAATAACTATTGCGTTGCTCTCTTCAAGAGAGGTCAACGTGGCGTAGAAGACCCCTCCGTTATCACCAATAATAGTCAGGACCGCCTGCCGGTCAATGCGCCGGAGGCTTCCGAGACTTCCCCGGGTAGTGAAACAGAGAAGGCCTCTTCTTTTAGCTCTTTCACAGACAGGCGATTTATCTTCGGCATTACCTGAATCCCCCCACAGCTTTAAAAGAGATGCAAGCGCCATCTCACGGCTTTTTTGAATGGGCAGATCATCGGACCATGCAAGTATGTCTGTCTCAGGGGTGTGCGATGCTTCAGGAATTTCCGGTACGGCAAGTGCTTCAGGGATGTTTTCAGAAACTGTCTCTTTATCCCTTACATCAGATTTAGAGTTATTAAAGGTTACAGCAAAGACGAGCGCGGCCACGGTAATAACAGTAATAGTAAGGGCCCATATATACGCTCTGCCGGGTATCAGATAGGGTTCTTTTTTCCCGAAGACCTCGCCTGCAGCTTTTTTTAGAATAGGGCTGCTTACATGCTCTCTTTCCTCTACAAAAGTTCCAAGCAGGGCCCTGTCGCAGAGCAGATTGATAAGCCTCGGGATCCCGCCGCTTAGATCGTAAATCTTATCGATAATTGATGGGCTGAATAACTCCTTCTTTATACCGGCGACTGAAAGACGGTGCCTGATATATGCCTTGACATCACTGTGAGAGAGCGGTCCGAGATGGTATCTGGCGATGATCCTCTGAGATAGCTGTCGCAATTCTGGACGCGACAGCTTATCCTTCAGTTCAGGCTGTCCTATAAGAATGATCTGAAGAAGCTTGCGCTGGTCAGTTTCCAGGTTGGTGAGAAGCCTTAACTGTTCCAGTACATCGGTGCTCAGGTTTTGAGCCTCATCTATTATTAGTACCGCCTTCTCTCCTTTTGAGTGGGCATCGAAAAGATAGGCGTTGATTCGATCAACAAAGATCTTTATGCTGCTGTTTGATGCGGTATAATCAATTCCGAATTCGTCACATATTGTCGCAAGGAGTTCTTCGACCGAGAGCTTCGGGTTAAGGATAAAAGCGATCGAGGAGTCCGTGGGAATCTGCTGGAGCAGGCAGCGGCAGACGGTTGTCTTGCCGGTTCCTACCTCTCCTGTGAGAAGTACGAAACCCCCGTCGCTGTTAAAGCCGTATAACAGGTGAGCCAAAGCCTCACGGTGCTGTTCACTCATGTAGAGGTATCGGGGGTCAGGAGCGATGGAGAAGGGCATCTCCTCAAGGCCAAAGTATTTGCTGTACATTAAGTTCTCATTATTTATAATATTATACTTTAATATTTAGTATAACCTAAATTCAACGATTAACAAGCAACAGGAAACAAGCCGCAAGCCAAATAGGAACGGGGACAGGAACTACCATAAAATGAAGATCATATTCTCTGAAGAGTGCCTGCAGTATTCAGAACCCGGACACCCTGAATCTCCTGAGAGGGTCAGGTCAACATGGCGGTTTCTTGAAGATAAAGGGTTTGATTTTACAAGTCCGGTACCATGTACTGAGGATGATATCCTCCTTGCTCATTCCTCAAGACTGCTTGTTGAAGTTAAGGGGGGCAAGTTTTTAGACCTCGATACTCCGGCCCTTCCAAATATTTATTATCACGCAAAGCTCTCAGCCGGCAGTGCAATCGAAGCTGCAAAGACCTGTTTAAAGGGAGAGAAAGCCTTCTCTCTTATGCGTCCTCCCGGTCACCATGCGACCAGAAATAATCTTGGAGGTTTCTGCTACTTCAACAGTATCGCAATCGCCTCTTTAAAGATGAAGGAGAGTGTCGACAGGGTAGCGATTGTCGATTTCGACTGCCATCATGGAAACGGCACAGAGGATATATTTCTGGGCAGGGAGGATTTCTTCTACCTGTCACTCCACCAGAGCCCTCTCTTTCCCGGGACCGGTCTCACGAGCCGTGAGAACTGCGTAAATTATCCCCTGCATGCAGGGATACAACCGGACGAATACCTGTCAGTCTTTGCTGAAGGGCTTAAGAAGGTGGAGGATTTTAATCCCGACCTGCTGGCTGTCTCCGCTGGATTTGATTCGTACAGGCTTGATCCGATAACAAACCTTAACCTTGAATTGGAGTCTTACAGAGAGAT
>CAXMSH010000233.1:0-2640 GCA_964195875.1 Thermodesulfovibrionia bacterium | reverse complement strand
CCCGTTATCATAACTGTCTCCACGTTGAGACTGCGGAGAGCCTTGACCGCATCAATTGAGTTCTCCTTGAGTGTATCGGCAACAGCTAAAACCCCTGCGGCTTTCCCGTCAACAGCAACATACATGGGGGTCTTGCCTTCTCCGGAAAGTGATTCAGCCTTCTCTAACAGTTCTTTAATGTCTACCCCGTAATCATTCATAAGATTAGCGTTACCGAGCAGAACCTCTTTTTCATCAATACGGGCCCTTATGCCGTGTCCGGGAACAGCCTGAAAATCAGCCGGTTCCTTAAGCTCAAGGTTTTCCGCTTTAGCCTTATTGACAATAGCCTCTCCGAGGGGATGTTCGGAGTTTCTCTCAGCTGAAGCAGTAAATAGCAAAATCTCCTGAACCGTCAAAAGTGAACCCTTAGCGGCGATGATGTCAGTAACCACCGGTTCACCCTTGGTCAGCGTACCTGTCTTATCAAATACGACTACATTTATTTTATGCGCTGTTTCAAGCGCCTCACCGCTTCGTATCAATATACCGTTTTCAGCCCCCTTGCCCGTTCCGACCATAATAGATGTCGGTGTAGCAAGTCCAAGAGCGCATGGGCATGCTATGATCAGGACAGCTATGAAATTCAGGAATGCGTAGGTAAATGCAGGAGCAGGGCCAAAGAAGAACCATACAATAAAGGTGAACGCCGCTATTCCAATGACAACTGGAACAAAAATGGAAGCAATTTTATCCGCAAGCCTTGATATGGGAGGTTTTGATCCCTGGGCCTCCTGTACCATATTTATTATCTGAGACAGCATAGTGTCTCTTCCAATTTTGGTTGCCTCGAATTTGAACGAGCCTGTCCTGTTTATCGTCGCTCCAATCACCTGATCCCCGGTATTCTTCTCAACTGGCATGGACTCACCTGATATCATGGATTCATCGACAGATGAATGTCCCTCTTTTACAAGCCCGTCAACCGGGATCTTCTCCCCCGGCCTGACCAGAATTATATCCCCGATCTCCACATCTTCAACAGGGACGTCCTTCTCCTCCCCGCCTCTCATGACCTTTGCTGTTTTTGGCTGCAGACCGATTAGTTTTTTTATCGCTTCTGAGGTCTTGCCCTTTGCCCGTGCCTCAAAGAGCCTGCCGAGCAGTATCAATACAATAATGGTCGCGGCCGTATCAAAATAGACATGCGCGGTATATCCCTTTATCTCGAAGATAGATGGAAAGAACGTAGCGATCAGACTGTAGAAGTAAGCGGCAGAGGTTCCAACAGCGATCAGGGTATTCATGTTTGTCGTTTTATGGCGGGCGGCAGAGATAGCCCCTCGATAGAACTGTCCGCCTACCCAGAACTGTACAGGGGTCTGTATTATTAACTGTAAAAGAAAATTAGTCTGAACCGGTATCTCAATAAGAGAAGAAAGCCCTATCCTCTCCCAGAATACAAGGATGAATACGGGTATAGTCAAAGAGGCACCGGTAATGACCTTTCTCTTTAATTCTCTATATTCCTTCTCTCTCTCTATCTTTTCCTTCTCAACAATGTCCTCACCCTTCTCAACCTCAATGATGTCATAACCAATATCCTTAAGGGTCCTCCTGAAATCCCCCATCCCGACCATTGATGCCGTGTATTCAACAGTCGCTTTTTCCGTAGCAAAGTTAACTGAGGCCGAAATGACCCCGCTCAAGGATGACAGGGCATCCTGCACCCTTTTTACGCACGCCGCGCAGGTCATGCCTTTTATTGGAATTGTAATTTTAGAGACTGAAACGCCATATCCAAGGTCTTTTACGACCTTTGTAAAATCATCTATATTCCCGACTGATGAATTGTAGAAGACCGTAGCCCTTTCAGAGGCGAAGTTCACGCTGGCGTCTTCAACCCCCTTAAGTTTTTTCAGAGTTTCCTGAATCCTTGCCGCGCAGGACGCGCATGACATACCTGTAATGGGCAGATCTATTCTGCTTGATTCAGGAGATATGTTATTCTTATCCCCTGCAGTATCTTCCGGTTCCGGTACTGGGCAGGTCTTGTCAGACATATATCACCATTTTTACAAATAAGTTGCAAAGTGTCATAGGCACATAGGCACAAAGTGAAAGATAAGGATGAAAAACATTATATATATTGTTTTTAAGCTTTGTGCCTTTGTGCCTGTTCCTTAGATGCTCTCAATAACCTTCTTCAGTTTACTCTGAACCCCGGATGCGACTTCCCCCAGTTCATTGTTTTCAACTGCCTGCATTGAGGCTATCGGGTCGATCGCTGACACCTCTACCAGACCGTCAGGGGTTTCCTGTACAATCACATTGCATGGGAGCATGAGGCCGATCTTGTCCTCAGACTGAAGCGCCCTATATGCATACTGCGGGTTACATGCTCCCAGGATTTTGTATTTATGAAAGTCCACGTCCAATTTCTTCTTCAGGGTCTCCTTTACGTCGATCTCCGTCAGTATGCCAAAACCCTCTTTCTTCAGTTCCTCGGAAACCTTTGTTATCGCCTCATCATAAGGGATCTTCACTTTTTTACTGAAATAATAACTCATGTTATATTCTCCTTTTCATTCTCTTCTTTCCCAAATTAAGCGATTCTTACTACTCTTTCCTTTAGTCTGTTATTCTCCCGACAAGTCGGAA
>CAXMSH010000232.1:0-2652 GCA_964195875.1 Thermodesulfovibrionia bacterium | reverse complement strand
CGTTACGTTTGTAACGTTACCGTTTTTGTCTTTAGACTTGCCTGAAAGAAATACAAGTATGTTCTTCTCCTGAAGCTCCCTTACGATTTTTACAGCGGTCTCTTCATCGGGCGCGGCACCGAGAATGGCCGCAAAGCCGGGCATCCTCCCGTCTACAAGCTGTATCCCGAGATTTCTCTGAATCGTATCCGTAATGAAACCGTTATAGGTAAAGTCTGTTCCAGGTTCAGTTACAGGTTCAAGTCCTTCGATATATCTGAGAGCGAGATAAATTTCTTCGGCAAAAAGGGTTGCCATGCCTGAATCAAGTGTCTCTCCAAGATACGGTTTCCATATCTTTTCGTCAGGCTCCGGATGAAGCTGTTCCTTTGCCATTGCAAGAGCGACCTTCATATCGGCAAGGGTGTTTACCTTGAATCCGGTCATACCATAGATCATGGGAAGATGGTATGCGGTATCAGGAAATTCAAATACAAAGTCTTTTCCCTTATCAGCGATAGCCTTCTCAAGCATATCTTCTGTTCTTTTAACTATTTCGTGGGAAGCCCGTATAACTGCAGAGGCGATAATCTTTGACATCCTGTCCTCCTTGTATTTTAATAAATCTCAAATTTATGATAACTTGATCGTAAATGACTTCTCTGACAGGATTAACGGGATACAGAAGATATTTCTTCTTCTTTATTTTTGACAGGATTAACAAGATAGAAAAGATTTTTTTCTTTTTTTAAATATATCCTGTCTAATTACTAATTATTGTTTCTTTCTTTTAATATATCCAGAAGATCCTGTATATCCAGTCTAAAAAGTCTTCTTTCCTAAACATCCTGTATATCCTGTCTAAATATTAATTTTAATTATTGATATCTGTAATCGTTAATGCTTTTTCCCGGCCAACTCTTTACATCTCTTGCATAATCCGTAAAACTCGATATGTGTGCCTTTAATATCAAAGTCTTTCGTAATATCGCTGGATAGGGAGAGATTGAACTCCTTGAATATATCGACAACGACCTTGCACTCAACACATATCAGGTGATGGTGCTGCGAACAGTCAGGGTCATATCTCTTCTTTCCTGACTCAATCGTCAACTCCTTTATCGCCCCCTTGCTCTTCAGGGCGTCCATGGTGTTATAGACAGTGGCAAACGACATTGTCGGGTAATCTTTTTTTACGGCATTGAATATATCATCTGCCGACGGGTGATTTCTGTTACCGTTAAGGAATTTAAAGATGGCAAGCCTCTGCGGTGTAAGTTTTATACCTAAATCTCTGTACTTTTCCATTTCCATTATCATCATCCCCTGTTAGAAATAATATCAAATCATAACGGTTCTTTTCAATGCCTCAAGTCGGGCTGAGACAGTCAAAAATAAATAATCATGCAACTCTATTCTTTAAAAAAGTCGGGATACTGTTGGCCTCACGAGGGCCGACGGTTATCTTCCAGCCTTCGAGTTTGTCTTCGAGAGCCCCGCTCAAAATAGCGACCTGCCCGGGGATTATAAGTTCCTTACTGCTCACCTGGTCCTCAACTCCGCTCTCTTTTATAAAGGTTACGATCTTTGAAGCTATAAATTTTCCGGCTGCCCATGCTGTGAGGACCGACAGTCCTTCACAATCCATAACCGCGAGCCAACTGGGAACCTTGCTGTTCTCTATCTCTCCGGAGACGATGAAATATGTTAGAGAGAAGTTGGTGGTCAGCATTAATGGAGAATCAGCGGTTGCCTCTCCTATCTTGTACACCTTCTGGTCTACCTGCATCGGGACCTGCGGGTCGGTATAAATGTTCTGTCTCAGCGTGAAGAGCGCGAGGTTCTTCCATCTATCTATACTGCTCAGTACAACTATAGAGGCGTATTTAGAGATTGCAATTGATGCGATGTTAGTTTCCAGTGCAGGGTCATCCCTCATTACAAAATTGATAACCGGATATCCGAGAGGCTTGAAACCCTTCTTCAGGGCTGAGCGCCTTATCTGTGTATTATTTTCAAGGATCTCCCGGGCATTTTTGGCGCCTGAATCGAGGACGAGTTCTTCAACACCCATGCCCTTCACCTTTTCCGTTAGCAGGCTTAAAGCCTCCGGGCCTTCGGCGCAGACTGTAAGGGGAACGCTATATGTTTTAGCAATAGTTGCCATCGCTTCAGCGTTATCATCATTTGCGCAGTATATCAGCGGTTTTCTGTCAGCAATTGATTTGACCGCAGGCTCAACAATGGCGGCATCATTGCAGTTAAGAATTATTACTTTGCCTGGGGCCTTTTCAGCGATCAGTTTCACTGCCGCTTCATATTTCGAGCTGTCGCCTGATACACATTCAACAGATATCGCCTCGACGCTCAGTTTTTGACCTACCCGGTCGATCTCTGAATTAACGACCTCAAGGGCTGTATCGGTAAGCTCTTTATCGCTCAGGCTGTCTTTCACATTTACGGCAAGTATGCATGGATTGAAGAATTTCTTGTCGTGTCTGAAGAGGACGGTCTCTCCACCAACCTTTATGGCTTCTTCACCTGTGCCGAGATTAAAAGTCTTAATAGGCGGAGCCGAAGCCTCGCCGAGAGTATTCTTTGCTTCTTCTGAAACATCAGGGCATGCTGAGAGCTCAACGCCGCCCTGTGCGAGTTTCATAGCAAAGGCAAGAC
>CAXMSH010000231.1:0-2665 GCA_964195875.1 Thermodesulfovibrionia bacterium | reverse complement strand
AAGGCCGGACTAAGGGGCCTGAGAAAGGAGGAGACACCGGACTTCATTAAGGTCCTTATGTCAGGGCTTCACTACCTTCTTCCGATAGGCGTACTCGTCTATGAGTTTGTAGTTCTGCGACACTCACCTGAGATGGCCGCGTTCAAGGCGATCACTGTGCTGGCGTTTATTATGGTTATTCAGGAACCGGTCAGGAGTTACAGAAAGAAAGAATCTGTAGGCCCGGCCATTCAGGCGGGAATGAGGAACATCCTTGACGCGATGGTCGCCGGCGGACGCAACATGGTGACAGTTGCAATCGCGTGTGCCGCGGCAGGGATAATCGTAGGTGTAGTAACCATGGGCATCGGGAGCATCATCACTGAACTGGTAGAATACCTTTCCGGCGGCAATATCTTTGCCTTAGTTGCCATAACAGCCGTTGCAAGTCTTCTACTGGGAATGGGCCTTCCCACGACAGCCACGTACATTGTTATGGCATCCCTGACCGCGCCTATCATAGTTGAGGTCGGCTTGATGAACGGGTTCTTTGTCCCTCTGATAGCCGCTCACCTCTTCTGCTTCTATTTCGGGATACTTGCCGATGATACACCCCCTGTGGGTCTTGCCGCTTATGCCGCGGCGGCGATCGCTAAATCACCCCCCATAAAGACCGGTATTCAGGGCTTTCTTTATGACATAAGGACTGCCATGATAGCCTTCATGTTCATCTTCAATTACGACCTGATACTTTACAATATAAACAGCTGGACAATAGCATTACTGATCTTTGCCACAGCCTGCATAGGCAACTTTGCGTTTGCAGCCGCGACCCAGGGCTGGTTTGCCTCAAAGAACCGGTGGTATGAAATCCCCCTGTTCCTTACCGTGACATTTGTCATGATGCAGCCCGCGGTTGCGGCAGGATGGCTGGAGATTGAAAATAAATACCTTATGTATGTTGCGGGAATCACAATATTCGGCCTGATATACCTCAACCAGTTAAGGAGGAGGAATAGCGAGATTTAATTCCGCCCATTATTGGTATTTTTTGTAAATCTCAGATAGTATAAAAAAAGAGACCAACCATATAACATGATAATTCGGAAATGAGAAACAGAAAACCTTTCAAAGTTAAAAAAAAGAACGATACCAAATCTGTTTCAGATATTGTGAGGGAACTGACCCAGGGTGATCCGCGGTCAGGCGATTACAGGAAGAAATCGCTCAATATCCACGGGCTTATCTGTGCTAAATGCGCGAGGGAGTTTGAACCCAAAGACCAGCATCTCCTGACCGTTCACCATAAGGATGGAGATCACCACAACAATCCACCCGACGGATCAAACTGGGAAAACCTTTGTGTATATTGTCACGATGACGAACACAGCAGGGGGCTTTAACAGGGGTTAGACAGGATTAACAGGATGTTCAGGATATATTAAAAAAAAGAAAACAATAATTAATACTTTGACAGGATATACAGGATGTTCAGGATACTTTAAAAAAAGAAAAAGAAAGGAAAATCTTCTATATCTTGTTAATCCTGTCAGAAAGAAGAAAAATCTTCTGTATCTTGTTAATCCTGTTAATCCTGTCAGAAAAATATTTATTTTGTTTTTTGTGTTAATTCGTGGCTCAATAATCCTGTCATAAAACTGGAGAGCATATGTGTGAATTCTGTACAAAACATGGAGAAGGGAAAATATGGTACAGGAATGCCGCAAATTATGCCAACGATCTCCTTTCTGATTTAAGGCGGAGGAAATACATCGAAAATTTCCTCTCTTCTGTTTTCAGTGATGGATTTGAGACACTTGGAAGACTTGAGACCATATATAAGAAGAAAGGCCGTCTTCCGAATGTCGTGAAGAGAGCGATGATCAGCAAGGCAAAAATAGAGCATTTTGGTCAGGTACTGCCTATTGAAGAGATCAGCGACCTGGTGATGAAGGCTGAGACTGTGGTGCGCATGCCTTGTGCGTGTCGATGGAGCATGGATAAGAAAGAGGTGCGCTGCTGTTACGCGATAAGTTACGGCTCCGACTCATGGTATAAAGGTATAGACATGAGTTATTTCGGGAAGGCGTCAGATGAAGGCCTCGAACCATTGAAACCGGAGGAGGCCGTAAAACAGATGAAAGAGCTGGAGGAACACGGGGCGGTCCACACCATCTGGACAATGATGACCCCTTTTATAGGGGCTATCTGCAACTGTTCCCCAAAAGATTGTCTTGCCATGAGGACTCTGGACCGTATTAATGTCGAGACGATGGAGAGGGCTGAATATGTTGGAATAGTGGACACAGAATTATGTAACGGTTGCGGGCTTTGCGATACAACATGTCATTTTAACGCCATCAACAGCGTCACTGAGAAGAACAGATCAATTGCAGGCATTGATCCATACAGATGCTTTGGCTGCGGGTTATGCCGGACGGCCTGCGGTACCGGCGCGATTTCGTTAGTTTTAAGATAATTGAAAAGGCTGTTAGAGTTCAGGAATTCGAGAGTTCCAGTATTCGAATGAAACTAATTTTAAAAATTTATTCTGTCACTTGACCCCTTGAATCCTTGGACCCTGTGCCCCTCTGCCCTACTCTCTTCAACCCTTATTCATATACTCCTCCCACTCAACGGGAAGGGAGTGCTTCTTCTTATTATTACAATCCTTACATGCCGGGAC
>CAXMSH010000230.1:0-2697 GCA_964195875.1 Thermodesulfovibrionia bacterium | reverse complement strand
GGTCTTTATCTGCAGACTGAGGATTGGGATGAGGCTGTCAGATACTTTGAAATGGCCTTAGAAAACCCTGTTTATAGCACGCCTGAGATTGCATATTCAAATCTGGGGTTTGCATTCCTCAAGAAAGAAGATTATATACGTTCACAGGATGCCATCAACAGCGCACTGATAAGGAGACCTGATTACTCGGTCGCGATATATGTGCAAGGACTTATATTTACAAAACTACACGATGACGATGCCGCGATAAAGAATTTTTTAAAGGTAATAAGTATTATGCCAAATCACTTAGAGGCGCACTGGGAGCTTGCAACCGCTTATGTCAGGACCGGTGAGCGTGATAAGGCGGTCGAGCACTTCAAATTTGTTGCTGACAACGGTAATGAAGAAATTGCAAATGAGGCCATTGAATATATAGAACTTCTCAACAGATAAGTTCAAAGAAGGCGGGTTCTTTCCTTAATTACATTAAAGATTTCAGTGTTTCTGTTGACTCACACTGACTTAAAAAAGAATTATATAAAAAAATCTTTAACCGTTTTACGTTTTTGAGAGATGAAAATATTTAAGTCTGTGTAAGCCTGCCGGCAGGCAGGTCTGTGGCAAAAGTAATTTCTAATGAGAAACGCCTGGTCTTAACTTGTTTTTTCCTGTTTTTAAGTTGTAACTATATTTGAGTCTGTGTAAGTCTGTGGCAAAAGTAATTTTATTTATTCTGGTCAGGCGAAGTTAAGCTGAATCCTTTCAATGCCGGTTGCTTTCCCTGTATCTGGATTGACTTCTATAACAACACAGGAAAGTATTGACGCGCCATTTGCTATTTCAAAACGAACCGGCATCTGTGTGAGGAATTTATTTATTATCAGTTCTTTTTTTACGCCTATTATCGAATTGGATGGCCCGGTCATTCCGGCATCTGTAATATATGCGGTCCCACCGGGCAGTATCTTCTCATCGGCGGTCTGAACGTGGGTATGCGTCCCTATGACGGCGCTCACCTCTCCGTCAAGGAACCATCCGAAAGCGCATTTTTCGGATGTTGCCTCCGCGTGAAAATCAACTAAAATTACCTTCGTCTGCTCTTTTATTAAGGGGAGTTCCTTCTCCACAGTCAAGAAAGGACAATCAAGATTATTCATAAATACCCTGCCCGAAAGATTTATGACCCCGACCTTATCCCCTGAGGGTGTTTCAGAGACGACACTCCCTTTGCCGGGAACGTCATCAGGGTAATTGGCAGGTCTGAGCAGCCTTTTCTCTTTCAGGATTAGTGGGACTGCTTCTCTTTTATCCCAAATATGGTTCCCGGAAGTCAGGATGTTAACTCCATTGGAGAAGAGCTCCTCGGCAACAGGTTCTGTAATCCCGAACCCCCCGGCTGCGTTCTCGGCATTTGCAATTACAAAGTCTATCTTATGCCTGTCAATAAGTGAAGGCAGGCCCTCTTTCAGAGCTCTTCTGCCGACTTTGCCGACTATGTCTCCAATAAATAATATTTTCATAATAACCGTAAGGGATCATCGGTCATCTGTTGCTTGAGATAGCTGATAACAGCCTTTATACATCGAGCAAACGGTAAATAGTGAACAGGCTTCCATATTTTTGCTCTTTTATGAAAAGTTCTCCTTTCAAGTCTCCCCCTTTGGAAAAGGGGGATTAAGGGGGATTTTACGAATAATTTCTTTAAAAAATCTCCCCAGCCCCTCTTTGCCAAAGAGGGGAACTTTATTGAATTATCATTCATAATAATATTATTTTAAAGCCCCGCCTCGTAGGCGCGGAACTTCACCTTTGATTATTTACTTCGCGTACTCAACAAACCTTGATTCCCTGACAACAGTGACCTTGATCTGTCCCGGATAAGTCAGTTTCTCTTCTATGCTTTTGGCCAGATCTCTGGACATCTTGGCACATAGATCATCATTCACCTCGTCAGGTTTGACAATAATCCTTATCTCCCTGCCGGCCTGTATCGCATAAGACTTGTTGACCCCGTCGAATGATGTTGCAATCTCCTCCAGATCTCTAAGCCGCTTCAGGTAGCCCTCCATGGATTCTTTTCTTGCCCCCGGCCTAGCAGCGGAGAGGGCATCGGCAGCTGCCACAAGAGGCGCCTCAACGGAAATGGGTTCTCCTTCACCGTGGTGAACCGCGATAGCGTTTACTATCTTATTGTTTTCACCGTATTTCTTCGCCATATCCGCTCCAATAGCCTGATGGGACCCTTCGATGTCGTGGTCAATAGCCTTACCTATGTCGTGAAGGATTCCAGCCCTTTTTGCAAGCTTAATGTTCACTCCGAGCTCGCCCGCCATCAGACTTGCCATATGAGCGACTTCCTTTGAGTGTTCAAGGACATTCTGCCCATAGGATGTCCTGTATTTGAGCCTCCCGACGAGTTTTATGATCTCCTGGTGTATACCATGGAGCCCAAGATCAAAGACGGTCTTTTCCCCTTCTTCTTTAATCGTTGCGTCTACTTCTTTCTTTACCTTTTTCACTATCTCTTCAATTCTTGCCGGATGTATTCTCCCGTCTTTTGTGAGGCGTTCCAGTGATATCCTCGCAATCTCCCGTCTTACCGGATCAAAACATGAGATCAGAACCGTCTCAGGAGTATCGTCAATAATGAATTCAACACCGGTTGCCGATTCCAGCGCCCTGATATTTCTTCCTTCTCTTCCGATTATCCTCCCC
>CAXMSH010000229.1:0-2694 GCA_964195875.1 Thermodesulfovibrionia bacterium | reverse complement strand
GAAAAAAGCAGACTATCAAATGGATTATTAATACTAATGTATACAATTTATCGACATCCTCCAGTTTTATAATGGAAATAGATCAATAATTCCGTTGGAATTACTAATAGAATATTATACAACTATTTACCTTTTTTTCATAGCCTCTGTTACTATGCCGGCGAAGCTGTCGGGCTTGAGGCTTGCGCCGCCGACCAGTGCGCCGTCAACATCCGGCTTGGACATGAGGGATTCTGTATTGTCCGGTTTTACACTCCCTCCGTAGAGAATTCTTACGTCATCGGCGCCATCACCATATTTTCTGAGCCATTCCCTTATATGTGTATGTACCTCATCAGCCTGCTCGGGGGTTGCGGTCCTGCCTGTTCCGATGGCCCAGACGGGCTCGTACGCTATTGTTATGCCGTTAAGTTTAACTCCATTAAGCGAACCTGTAAGCTGTCTGTTCAGTATATCGAAGGTTATCCCCTGTTCCCTCTCCTCAAGGGTTTCCCCTATGCAGAGTATTACGTCAAGACCCTTATTGCGCGAGGTTTTGAGCTTCATGTTGACGACTTCGTCGGTTTCAGAGAAGTACTGCCTTCTTTCTGAATGGCCTATTATTACATATGAGCATCCGGCCGATTGCAGCATAGAGGCGGATATCTCACCGGTAAAAGCGCCATTCTCCTCGTAAAATACGTTCTGGGCCGCAAGTTTGATATTTGAACCCTTCAGTAGTCCGGATGCGGTATGGAGCGAGGTGAACGGCGGCGCTATTACTATATCAATATCTGTGATCCCTTTCACCATAGGGATAAAGGAGCTTATAAAGTCTTCTGTCTCCCCGATGGTCTTGTTTAACTTCCAGTTAGCCGCAATTAGAGGTATACGCATAGACTAATTTAGTGAAATTGGCATATGAAAGTCAAGGAAAGGACGTGGAAACCGGTATAAAAAATATTGCTAATCTCCGAAATAATTGCTTAAATCTTGAGGAGTAAAGTCTTTGACACGTAGAGGGTTCAAGGATTCAAGGGTTCGAGTGAAAAGCAAACAAATTATACATAAAGACAGAATTTCTGTGTTCAAGTTAAATACTTAAGAACTTTTTATTGCATCTAAATGGGAGAAGAACCTGTTATATATATTTATCGAGATTATCGAGCACCATCTCAACGGTTATCCCGCTCATACAGATCGGGTCACTGCATCTCTTTCTGAAGCATGGCCTGCATGAGACATTAGTGCTGATTACAGTGAGGTTTTTGTTCTCCTGCCAGCCGTATGGCCCTGTTTTTAAGGCGTCTGTAGGACCAAAGAGCGCGACTACGGGTTTGCCGAGTGCGGCGGCAATGTGCATGGGGCCGGAATCACCGCTGACAACCACTTTTGCGCCTTCGGTAAGAGCAACAAGCTCCTTAAGCCCGGTCCTGCCGCATAGGTTTATTGTATTGTCCGGTGATTTGTCCGTTATCTTACGGGCCATATCTTTGTCGTCAGGACTGCCGGTGATAACAGACGTAAGCGGCAGTCTTTTTATGAGCGAGGCGAAGTTTTCAGCCGGCCATCTCTTTGTGCTCCATCTCGCTGATGGTATGATCAGAATGTATTCACCTGCATTATTGACAAGCTTTTTTACCTCTTCCCGGGCCTTTTCATCGACCTTAAGGGGAAACTCTGTCTTCTCCGGATTTGCACCTAAATTCCTGGCTATTTTGAGGTTCCTTTCAACTGCGTGAATTGAATTGTTTACCCTTACTCTTTTGTTATAAAAATAGCGGCTTCCTTCTCTTGCGTTATCAAAGCCTATTTTAAGGTCAGCGGGGGTAATAAACGAGATTATCCCGCTTCTAAGAAGCCCCTGAAGGTCAGCAATGATATCGTAATGCTTCTTCCGGAGGCTCCTTGCTGTACGGAATATTTCAGTGACCGTTTGAGGGAGATTACCGATATTTCCCCATGAGTCCTTATCAATGACGATGAGTTCATCTATGAGCGGGTTGTCTTCGATAATGCCCTTTAGTCTCCTGCTTATGACCCAGTCAACACGGGAATCAGGGTATCTGTCCTTTACGGCCTTCAGAAAGGGGAGGGCGTGGATGACGTCCCCGAGGGAACTGGGTTTAATGATAAGAATTTTCATCCGGTTATTTTATCACACTATGTGTAATCCATCACTTATTAGTGGTTACTATCTGTCATTCCGGCTTGCCTGTGCCCGTTGTTTGGGTATCCGGAATCATACTGCATGATGACTCCCGACCCTCCAAAAAAACGGCGGGCAGGCAAGCGGGAGTGACAAAAGCACCCGAGACCCTGGATTCCCGCCCAGAGGACCCGCTTCGCCGAACCCGCTTCGCCGAATCGCCGAATCGAGGCGAGTCACTGGAATGACAAATTAAAAATTATTTAACCAATTAGTGAGGGATTACCACTAAGTATAGAATTTCCTTGACTTAAAGAGTGGTTTGGAAATATGATGTGGGGAATATAGAAGAGGCCCCCCTACTTTCTGACCTCCCCCCCTACTTTCTGACCTCCAATGATTCGCTCTGCTACCCAAAGATTTGCAGGCGCAAATCTAAGAATGGGCACAAAGGAATCAAAGATTTGGGGCCTAAGCGAAAGTGGAAGGGAGGTGTATAAATCATGAAAAAGCTGATTGGTTTCTTACTGCTTATAGGTCTAATTTACTGGTGGTGGCTGCCGCAC
>CAXMSH010000228.1:270-2702 GCA_964195875.1 Thermodesulfovibrionia bacterium | reverse complement strand
ACATACCCATATTGACCATTTTATAGGTTTTGACAGCATCCTGAGACTTCACCTCAGGAGAGAAGGGCCTTTAAGGCTTTATGGACCTGAGGGATTTATAGATTGTGTGCAGGGGAAACTGGGTGGTTATACATGGAACCTGATAAGTGAGTATCCTCTTGTAATTGAGGTCTCCGAGATTCATGGAAAGAGTGTCATGAAGGCAATTTTCAGAACTGAAGACGCTTTCATGCGAAAAGATCTGGGGGAATCGTTATTTGATGGTATTCTCCTAAGGGACTCATTCATTACAGTTTCAGGCGTGGTTGTTGATCATCAGATACCCTCGCTGGCCTTCAGCATTGAAGAGGATTATCATATTAATATTGACAAATCAAAACTCAGTGAAATGAAGCTTTCTGTCGGGCCATGGCTTGGAGAACTGAAAACCGCTATCAGGGAAAACAGAAGAGATAGTATTTTTATGATTAATGGAAATAGGTTTGCCTTTTCTGAGCTTAAGGAAATTGCTTATATAACCAGAGGGCAGAAGATCTCTTATGTGGTTGATATGCTTGGCAGTGAGGATAATCTCAACAGGATAGCAGGACTCGTAAAGGACTCGGATGTGCTTTACATTGAGACTTACTTCTCCGATGAGGATAAAGAAAGGGCAAGAGACCGTTATCATCTTACAGCCAGGGAAGCCGGCCGAATCGCCAGGGAGGCCGGTGTCGGCAGGCTTGAGGTTTTCCACTTCTCTCCAAGGTATGCCGGCGCTCCCCGGGCACTCTCAGTCGAAGCGAAAGAAGAGTTTGAAAGGGGGGGAAGCCCCTGACCGGTTTTTCCCGGAGATTTACTTTTCTTCGGGCTTATGATATTTTTTAATCCTGATTTGTCATCCTACGGCTTGACCGGGGGATCCAGAACCTCTTAAAAACACTGGATTCCCGCTTAAGATCTGCGGGAATGACAGACAAAATATCATATTTTATGGAAAACTATCATATAGATTAATTAATATTTATCCGTCTTCTCGCTTAATAGCGCCTACTTTTGGCTGTGGTTAAGAAGGGATATTTTGAAATACACTTTTATTTAAGGGGAATCTCTATGAATGTTAAAAAGGTTGTTCTTGCATATTCAGGAGGACTTGATACTTCGGTTGCGATTAAATGGATAAAGGACAAGTATGACTGTGAGGTGATCGCCTTTTGTGCGGACCTTGGGCAGGGGGAGGAACTAAGGCCTGTAAGGGATAAGGCGCTTAAGACAGGCGCTTCAAAAGTTTACATAGTGGATTTAAGGAAAGAATTTATGAGGGATTATATTTTCCCCATGCTCAGGGCAAATGCTGTTTATGAGGGCAGTTACCTTCTGGGAACCTCGATCGCAAGGCCCCTTATAGCGAGGAAACAGATAGAAATAGCTGAGAGGGAGAATGCCGATTCTGTAGCGCATGGCGCAACCGGCAAGGGGAATGACCAGGTCAGGTTCGAACTGACATACTATTCTATCAATCCTGATATTAAGGTGATAGCCCCATGGCGTGACTGGGAGTTTGACTCCAGGGAATCCCTTTTAAGTTATGCAAAAGAGAAGAAGATTCCGGTTACGGTAACAAAGAAAAAGCCATACAGTATGGATAGAAACCTCTTTCATGTAAGTTATGAGGGAGGGATACTGGAGGATCCATGGACTGAGCCATCTGAAGATATGTATAAATTGACCGTCTCTCCTGAAAAGGCTCCAACAAGGCCTGTATACCTTGAGATAGGTTTCAGGAACGGGGACCCGGTCTCTCTTGATGGCAGAAGGTTATCGCCTGTTACGCTTCTTGAAAGACTCAACGCGATCGGCGGCAAGCATGGTATCGGCAGGGTAGATATAGTCGAAAACCGGTATGTAGGGATGAAATCCAGGGGCGTTTATGAGACCCCCGGTGGTACGATTCTCCACAATGCTCACAGGGCTGTTGAATCGGTTACCCTCGACAGAGAGGTTATGCATTTGAAGGATTCATTGGTGCAGAGGTATTCAGAGCTTATTTATAACGGCTACTGGTTTTCTCCGGAAAGAGAGGTTTTGCAGGCCCTTATTGACGAATCCCAGTCCGGTGTGACTGGTACGGCAAGGTTGAAACTCTATAAAGGTAACTGCACTCTGGTTGGCCGTAAGGCCCCGCGTTCTCTTTACAGTCCCGCCCTTGCTACTTTTGAGGCGGAGAATGTCTATAACCAGAAGGATGCGGAGGGATTTATAAAGATAAACGCAGTGAGACTCAAGATGAGAAAAAGAAAGTAACTACTCAGGTATATTTTTCCCCTCTTTGGCAAAGAGGGGTTAGGGTCCCCCTTCTTTGTTTTCACAAAGAAAACAGGGGGACAGGGGAGATTTTTAAATAAATTTATCCATAAAATCCCCCTTAATCCCCCTTTTTTAAAGGGGGAGGC
>CAXMSH010000228.1:0-260 GCA_964195875.1 Thermodesulfovibrionia bacterium | reverse complement strand
TTAACGCAGTGAGACTCAAGATGAGAAAAAGAAAATAGAAGTCAGGAGCCAGTAGTCTGAATGAAAAAAGAAATTTCAGTCCTACTGAATTCTGGATACACTGTCTTTACTTTTAAATTATGTCTGACCTAAGATACTGGCTTGCCCTTAATCATTTGCCCGATATAGGCCCTGTGCTTGCAAGAAGACTCCTTTCGGCCTTCGGTAATCCGGAGAATATCTTCAACATGCCGGTCGATGAACTAAAAGGTGTTGAGGGT
>CAXMSH010000227.1:0-2704 GCA_964195875.1 Thermodesulfovibrionia bacterium | reverse complement strand
TGGCCTGCCAGGAGGCCTCGATTATATTTTCCGAAACTCCAACGGTGCCCCATTTATGTGTACCATCACCCGATTCAACAAGGACCCTGACCTTTGCGGCAGTCCCCTTGCCTGCTGCAAGAACCCTGACCTTATAGTCAATGAGCCTGACGTCACGTAACTGGGGATAAAACTTCTCAAGCGCCTTTCTAAGAGCATTATCAATGGCATTTACAGGCCCCTCACCCGTGGCCGCCGTGTGCTCAAGCTTTCCTTTCACCCTCAACATTATCGTGGCCTCACTTACGGGGAGTTCTCCTTCTTTTCTCTTCTCCACTATGACCCTGAAGCCGATAAGTTCAAAAAACTTCCTGTGAAGCTGAAAGGTCTTCTTCATGAGAAGCTCAAAAGAAGCTTCAGCGCCTTCAAACTGAAAGCCCTGGTTTTCAAGCTCTTTCAACTCGCTAATAATATTTGACACCTCTGGAGAGGCCGGGTCAATCTTAAGGTTAAACTCTCTCGCCTTGTTCATTATATTACTTCTTCCGCTGAGATCTGATACCAGAATCCTCTGATAATTGCCTACAAGCTCAGGACTGATATGCTCATATGTTTTTGAATGTCTCATAACAGCACTGACATGTATCCCGCCTTTATGAGCGAATGCGCTGTCTCCCACAAAAGGCTGGTTTTTTGAATGTCTTATATTCGCGATCTCAGTAACAAACCTTGACACATCCTTTAATTTCTTTAAATTACGGTTAGTTATAACATTATACTTAAGTTTTAGCTTTAAATTAGGTATGATTGATACAAGGTTGGTATTGCCGCATCTTTCACCTAAACCATTTATTGTACCCTGCACCTGCGAGGCGCCTGCTCTGACTGCAATTAATGAATTGGCGACAGCACACTCAGAATCATTATGAGCATGTATGCTGACAGGGACATCGAACCTTGAAATCACGTCCTTTACAATCCTCTCAAACTCGTAGGGAAGAGTCCCTCCGTTTGTATCACAGAGAACAAGATAGTCGGCGCCTCCTGATACAGCTGCCTGGAGTGATTGAATAGCATAGTCCGGGTTAGCCATGTATCCGTCAAAGAAGTGCTCGGCATCAAAAAATACTCTGGAGACCCTCTTCTTCAGATATGACACTGAACTCTGGATTATATCAAGATTGCTTGAGAGTGAGATTCTTAAAGCTGTCCTGACATGGAAGTCCCATGTCTTACCGAAGATAGTAATTACCGGGGTATCAGCCTTTAGTAATGCCAGCAGGTTTGGGTCCCTGTGCGCCTTGTTTGCCGCCTTTCTGGTTGACCCGAACGCAACAAGAGTTGATTTCTTCAGCCTTAGTCCGCGTGTCCTGTTGAAGAACTCAACGTCTCTTGGACTTGATCCCGGCCAGCCTCCCTCTATATAATGAATTCCAAGTTCATCGAGTTTCTCAACAATCCTGAGCTTATCCTCAATAGAGAACGAGATATCCTCTGACTGTGCGCCGTCCCTTAAGGTCGTGTCGTAAATCTCAATCTTTCGCATCGGTTATTTTACCTTTTTTGGAAGTATAAAGGCATTATGAAGCGCCTTTACAGCTCTTGCCATATACTTTTCATCCACGATACATGAAATCTTTATCTCAGATGTGCTGATCATCATTATATTGACCTTCTTTTCAGCCAGTATCTCGAACATTTTGGCTGCAACACCAAAATGAGAGCGCATACCGACACCGACAATTGAGACTTTTGCAACATCTGTATTCATGTTGACACCTTTTGCCCCGAGTGTATCGGATATCTTTCTTGTAATCCTGAGGGCCTTTTTACTGTCAGACGTAGGAACGGTAAACGATATATCTGTTGCCTTTGTCTCGGTGCTTATATTCTGCACGATCACGTCAACCAGTATATTAGCATCAGCGATTGAATTAAAGAGCTTAGCCGCTATCCCCGGTTTATCCGGCACACCCATAATTGTAATCCTGGCCTGGTTCCTGTCTGATGTGACACCCGATACAACAAATTTCTCCATATCTTCATCCTCCTTTGCAACAAGCGTCCCGGGAGTATTATTGAAACTGGATCGAACAACAAGATTTACATTAAATTTCTTGGCAAATTCAACAGCCCGGCTATGAAGCACCTTGGCGCCGAGACTCGCCATCTCCAGCATCTCATCATAAGAGATCCTTTGCATCTTACGGGCTTCTTTACAGATCCTGGGGTCGGTGGTATAAACCCCGTCAACATCCGTATATATCTCACAGAGGTCGGCATTCAGCGCGGCGGCTATTGCAACAGCCGTTGTATCCGAACCTCCCCTTCCAAGTGTTGTAACATCAGAGAATTCATTGATTCCCTGAAAACCCGCGACAACAGGCACCTTATTATCTTTCAGAACACTCTTGAGCCTTCTGGCCTCTACGCGTTCTATAATAGCCCTGGTATGTGAACTGTCGGTTATAATCCCTACCTGCCTGCCCGTAAGACTCATGGAATCAATCCCTAACTTCTGTATAGCCATGGCTGTAAGGGCGCTTGCCTTCCGCTCTCCTGAAGAAAGCAGAAGATCCATCTCCCTATCATCCGGCATGTCAGTGAGCTCACTGGACAACCGTATCATCTCATCGGTCTCCCCTGCCATAGCTGAAACAACGACTACAACACTGTTGCCCTTTCTGACAGTCCTGACAACCCTTTTGGCAACCTCCCTGATCCT
>CAXMSH010000226.1:0-2711 GCA_964195875.1 Thermodesulfovibrionia bacterium | reverse complement strand
TACAGAGAAGCCGACATTGTTGCACGCATTGGTGGAGACGAGTTTGTAGTTTTCCCGGTAGGGACCACTAATGACCATATCGAGATCATCCGTTCTCGTTTGAATAAGAATATTGATGTTTACAACAGTAAAAGCAATAATAGCTACAAACTGTCACTGAGTATTGGAATATCGGCTTACTACCCAGAGACCGTACAAACTGTTGATGGATTGCTCGCAGAGGCTGATAAATTGATGTACGAGCAGAAAATGCGAAAAAGTGTTTGAATTAAAACTGTATCCTTTCTTTCAATCAGTAATCTTCAATATATTATTCCCTCAAAATAGAAGAGTAGTAGGTGAAAGTAGTAATTTCAGATTTGAACTGAACCTGTTGCTGCCAAAAATAATTATCCTTGAGAAATCACCGGCTGCAATCTGGTAGTCAACCCGGGTCTGCATAACACAGAGCTGATATTTCTATCTTTGTCTGATTTCTTGAAAATAGATATGAATTAGGGTATATTTCAAAAGCCGATTAATCAGTCTCTTTAACTTGATAATTCCCTGTAGTCTTGCTTAGAAGCGCCTACTTTTGGTTGCCGCAGGGTGATTCATTATCATAAAATTCAGGGAGAAGATATATGTACAACCTTGTTAGTTTATGCGGGATATTTATTCTTATGTTTTTCGCCTGGACCCTTTCTTCAGACAGAAGGGTGATAAACTGGCACGTTATCATATGGGGACTTATCCTTCAGCTTGTTTTCGCGCTCTTTATATTTGTCCTGCCCGCGGGCAGCAGTGTATTCATCTTTATTAATGACGTACTGGTGAAGATCCTCGATGTGGCTGGCGCCGGAACAAGGTTCCTTTTCGGCAGGCTCGCGGTGCCTCCCGGAACAGTCGGCCCCAACGGAGAGGAATCGCTCGGCTTTATCTTTGTTTTTCAGGTAGTGCCGACGATAGTATTCTTTGCCAGCCTCATGGGGGTTCTTTATTATATCGGGGTTATGCCGTGGCTCATAAAGATCTTTTCAAAGGTCTTTACGAAGCTGATGAGGATAAGCGGTGCTGAATCTCTTTGTGCGTCAAGCAATATATTTGTCGGTATTGAATCTGCCACCACGATTCGTCCCTATCTTGATGATATGACACGGTCGGAACTCTGCACGGTACTTACGGCGGGAATGGCAACGATCGCCTCCACGGTTCTGGCTATTTATGTACTGATACTTCATGAGCAGTTTCCAATGATTGCAGGCCATCTGATATCCGCTTCTATCCTTTCGGCTCCTGCGGCTATTATCATGTCAAAATTGATAATGCCGGAGACCGGAAGTCCGGTTACGCTTGGAGTTAATGTTGATCCACATTATGAGAGGGAGTCATCCATGATAGAGGCCACCATTAACGGAGCAAACGCAGGAGTTAAACTGGCGGTTGGTGTTGTTGCCCTGCTTATTTCATTCCTTGGTCTTGTCGCGCTGACAGATTTTTTTCTTTCCGGTGCCGGGATAAGACTGAATAACGTAACAGGTCTTCATGTTGACTGGTCTTTAACCGGTCTTCTTGGATATCTCTTTTATCCATTTACCCTTGTTATAGGTGTGCCTCCTTCTGATGCGATGGAGATAGCAAAAATTATAGGGGAGAGAACGGTTGTTACAGAGACAAAATCATATATGGACCTTGCCCTTCTGCTCTCTTCAAATACGCTTAAGCACCCCCGTTCAGCCTTTCTTGCTACTTACGCGCTTTGTGGTTTTGCTCATATAGCATCGCTTGCAATATTCGTCGGGGGTACAGCCGCCCTTGCTCCAAAAAGGGTGGGAGATCTCTCGGCAGTAGGTCCACGAGCGCTCCTGGCGGCCAATCTTGCATGCCTGATGACAGCGTCGGTTGCGGGGGTCTTCTTCAGCGAGGGCTCCATACTCCTTGGTAAGTAATGTTTAGCTGAATGGAAAAGGATTAACGGTCTGACGGTAAGCAGGCAGTGATTGCCTGGCTATTCTTCAATCTTATACCCGCTTTTCAGTACCGCATTCACAAGGGTATCTCTATCCGTTATCGTGTTGTCATAAATAACACTGGCAGTCCCTATGGAAACCTCAGAGGAACTGACCCCTTCAAGGGCTTCAAGCGACTTCTTGACAGTCATAACGCAGTGCTGACAGCTCATGCCTCCAATCTTCAGAGTAGTCTCAGCCATTAATTACCTCCTTTAAGGAAACTGTTAAACTGGCGCTGCACCTTATATCTTAAGATAATTAATTTAGCGATATTTAGCAATAACGGCTCTTTTTAAACTTCAGGGTAAAAGGGAGAATGGGAGTGGGATAAGTGCAAAGGATGAAGGCTAAAATACCCATAGCCCTAAACCCTTGTCCCTATTCTCTGGGGTAAATAGCCTACGGCTTATAGGGTGGAGTTTATTCCGTTGTCCTGTCGGGGACTTTACGGGACTGATCGGCCTGTCTGTACGACCTTCCTGATTCATCGGGACGCTCTCAGAATATAAAAGAAAAAGGGCCTTAGCTCAGTTGGCTAAACCCTTGTATATTGCATGGTGGAGCTGATCGGGATCGAACCGACGACCTCTTGAATGCCATGTATTTACTTCTTCAGTAGCTTACCTTGTATATCCTTGCAAATCCTTGCATATCCTTGCATATCCTTGCATATCCTTGCATATCCTTGCATTTTTCACGGTTTCAAATAAATTCTTTTGC
>CAXMSH010000225.1:0-2711 GCA_964195875.1 Thermodesulfovibrionia bacterium | reverse complement strand
GTCCACACCTCTGTACAGAGGCGGAGGGGCAACGCGGGGCGCATAACCGGACAGATAGAAAATAACAAATATAAGATAAAAAATGAGGTTTTTATTGTTTCCCATCATCTGTTCTTAATTTAATCGTATAGGAATTTCTGTTTTTCTGACAGGATTAACAAGATACATAAGATTTTTCCTTTCTTTCTGACAGGATTAACAAGATATAGAAGATTTTTTCTTTTTCTTTTTTTAAAGTATCCTGTATATCCTGTCTAATTATTAATTATTGTTTTCTTTCTTTTAATATATCCTGAAGATCCTGTTAATCCTGTCTAATTATTAAAGGATGAGGTCTGAGCGGTTACCATCAGAAGAAGAGTATCTCCAGGGCCTCTTCAACGTTCTTTACTCCTATGATATCGATATCATGTCCCTTTGGTATGCTCGCGTTGCCCGCTGGTACCAGGCCCTTTTTGAAACCGAGTTTTGCGGCCTCCTTTATCCTCGTCTCCGCCTGGCTGATCCCCCTGAGTTCTCCGGACAACCCGGCCTCGCCAAAGGTGAATGTGCCTGGCTCGACCGCCTTGTTCTTAAGAGATGACGCTATGGCCGCTACTATCCCCATGTCAATTGCAGGCTCATAGATCCTTATTCCTCCCACAACGTTCACAAAGATGTCCATGCCTCCAAGCTGCATACCGAGACGCTTATCAAGGATAGCTATTAAGAGGTTGAGCCTGTTGAGATCTGCGCCTATCGCAGTCCTTCTCGGCATCCCGAAGCTCGATGTTGTGACGAGTGCCTGTATCTCGACCAGCAACGGCCTTGTCCCTTCAAGGCTTACTGTTACAACTGAGCCCGGGACATTTAAGGGTCTCTCTGAAAGAAAGAGGCTGGACGGGTTGTCGACCTCTATTAGACCTCTCTCGGTCATCTCGAATACGCCGATTTCATTTGTGGAGCCGAACCTGTTCTTGACAGTCCTGAGTATTCTGAAAGGGTTGCCCTTGTCTCCTTCGAAATAAAGGACAGTGTCGACTATATGTTCAAGTACCTTGGGTCCTGCAATGGCGCCGTCCTTTGTGACGTGACCTATCAGGAATAGCGGTCTTCCGTATTTTTTTGCATAGAACATCAACTTTGTCGCGCACTCTCTGATCTGTCCTACCGAGCCCGGTGTAGAAGGCAATTCGAGGGAGAAGATCGTCTGGATTGAATCGACAACAATCAACTCCGGGTTGATCTCCTGTGCGGTTGCAATTATGCCTTCGAGAGAGGTCTCAGGCAGAAGGATTATCCTGTCTGACTTTATCCCGAGTCTGTCGGCCCTTAACTTTACCTGTTCCGGTGATTCTTCGCCGGATACATATAGTACCTTGCCGAGTTTTGAGAGCCCTTTGAGTGCCTGCAGGATGAGGGTAGACTTTCCAATGCCCGGGTCACCGCCTATCAGAACGACCGATCCCATGACGATTCCGCCGCCCAGAGTCCTGTCTAACTCACCTATTCCTGTGGAGAACCTGCTGCCGTCAGAAGGTGCTATCTGGGAGAGAATTACGGGCTCCGCCCTCTTCTGCGACACGAGTTTTGAGACACGTTCTTCCTCTACAAAGCTGTTCCAAGCTCCGCAGTCAGGGCACTTCCCGAGCCACTTGGGGCTTGAATAACCGCAACTCTGACATTGATGTTGGATCCTGGGGCGTGGCATCCGGTATTATACCACTTTTGAAGTCATTACCCGGAGGGTTAAAGAACTATTTCGGCATTTCTGTCCGATTGAGAATCCAGGTAGTAATCTAAATCTCTATGCTGATAGGGGCAGGAAACCCCAGCAAAGATGTAGTCGGACTCCCCGGAAGTTCTATTAAAGGCGGGACAGTATTCTCTGACATAATTAGGACATTCCCAAGTTTCCCAGCAGTTTTTAGTCTCCATCTTCGCTCCTTTCCGGCAATATATGCCAGTTTGCTGCGAGGTTTTCTATCTTATCATCTGAAGGATATACCCGGGGTTATAAAAGTCAGGGTGCTCCTCCCTCATCACTATCTGGTAGAAATCACATTCCAGGCAGTTGTCCAGCTTCTGTGTGAAACTGCCCTGTGTCTCATTATCACAGGTTGTACCCGCAATGACCCAGCAGGCCCTGCCGGCATTTATCCCTCCATGCAGGCCGTCCAGCCTGGTCTCTTTTGCCACGGGGCATAACCCGGTTTTATTCATCACCGATTCGTCCTTTCCTCTTCCGCACTTTTTGTATTCCCAGCAGTTTTGTCCTCTCATCTTACCACCTCGGTTTTTCGGGGTTTTTTATTATAAGAAATGCAATTACCATGCCAGCGGAGAAAGATGGTTTTACAAAGAGTTACATGAACTGTGAAAGCTATTGTGTAGCCTGTTACATAGTGATGTGTAGATGTTTACATTGTCCGGGACAAATCGTTGCAGACCACATTTTGTAGTTTACTTGAATCTCCCCCCCTGCTTTCTTGCTCCCTCTGATTCACTAAAAAAGATGTGAATCAAAGATGTGGTGGCAAAGCGAAAGCAAGAAGGGGGGGCCTGCATTTGACTTTGAGAGTGTGATTCTGTTAATTTTTATATCTCCGTAATTTATTAAATCCATAATCGGCGGTGTAGCTCAGTCGGTCAGAGCATACGGCTCATATCCGTAGAGTCGATGGTTCGAGTCCATCCACCGCCACCATTTTTTTGCTTTTGATATTCTTATA
>CAXMSH010000224.1:0-2716 GCA_964195875.1 Thermodesulfovibrionia bacterium | reverse complement strand
ATCCGGATATCTACCCTGGAAAATATTGAAGTTTGATCTACTAATCAGAAACGGGCACGTTCTTAAAGGTGGTCCTAATGACTTTGAGCCTGAACTCGCCGATATTGCTGTTAGCGGTGACCGTATCTCAGGTATTGGAGATTATTCAGGTTCTGATGCTGATAAGGTTATTGATATAAGCGGACTATTAGCATCCCCGGGATTTATAGATACACATTCCCACTCAGAGTTTACACTCCTCGCCGACGGCAGGGCCGAAGGGAAGATATCACAGGGAATTACTACCGAGGTAAACGGAAACTGCGGTCTTTCCGCTGCCCCGATGTATGGTCCGGCTCTTGATCAGAGAGAGGACGAACTCAGGGCACTGGATATCAGGGAGAGGTGGAACACCTTTGATGAATATTTTGAAGTCCTGAACCGGAGGGGTTTTGCCCTTAACTTTTCTTCACTTGTAGGCCATAACAGTCTCAGGGCTTCTGTTACGGGATATTCTGACCGTAATCCCACAGAGTCTGAGATTGCAAAGATGGTTGAATTGCTCAGAGCAGCTATCGATTCAGGAGCCAGGGGACTCTCCACTGGGCTCGTTTATCCTCCCGGTACTTTTTCGGATTCACATGAGATAATTAAACTGGCAAGCGCCGCCGCGGCACAAAGGGGTATTTATACAACTCATATGAGAGACGAAGGGGATAAACTGCTGGAGGCGGTGGATGAGGTATTAAATATCGCTTCTCTTTCAGGCATACATGCGCATATATCGCATCTCAAGACCAATGGAAAGGCTAACTGGTATAAGATTGGACAGGTGCTTGACAGGATTGAAATGGCAATCAAGGGAGGGCTGTCAATTACCTGTGACAGGTACCCCTATATTGCTTCAAGCACTGACCTTGATGCTGTTCTGCCCTCGTGGGCTTTTAAAGGTGGTCGTAAGGAAGAACTGCGAATTATTAAGGAAGAGAAGAGGGGTTTGATTCAGGATATGCTTAAGGCTCATCCGGATGAGTCCCACTGGCAGGAGATAATGATATCATCTGTGCGTTCGGGACGTAATAAGTGGATGGAAGGCAGGAATCTTTCAGAGGTGGCTGATATTAAGAGGAAGGCCCCTTTAGATGCCATATTTGATATTCTTATTGAGGAAGACTTAAATGTTGGGGCGATCTTTTTTCCCATGAACGAGGATAACCTTAAATCTATCCTGGGCCTCTCTTACAGTATGGTAGGAACTGACAGCTCTGCAAGATCATTTGACGGCATAACAGCAACCGGGAAGCCTCATCCCCGCGGTTTCGGTTCTTTTCCAAGGGTTCTTGGCAAGTACGTCAGAGATGACAATATCCTGGCACTTGGAGAAGCGGTATATAAGATGTCAGGATTACCTGCTGAGATTTTCAGATTAAACGGACGCGGGACCATTAAAGAGGGCTGTTTTGCCGATATTGTTGTTTTTGACCCATGCAAGGTGAACGATACGGCAAGCTATGATAATCCCTTCAGCAGAGCAGAAGGGATTTACCATGTCATAATAAACGGTATCCCGGTAATGCTGGAAGGGAAGTTCACAGGGGCTTTACCCGGACGTATACTGAGATAGAAGAGAGAAGTACTGATTGCATTGTATGAAATTAAGTTGTAAATTAAAAGTAAGGACAGGCAGGCTGAAGCGGGGAATGTCAATAGGCCCTTTAAGAACAGAAAATCATGAAGAAGATAAAAAAAATCGTAGACGACGAACTCTTTGAATGGATAAAGGAGATAAGGAGGAAAATCCACCAGTGGCCGGAACTTGCGTTCAAGGAAGAAAAGACAGCCGAATTCATATCAAATACCCTTAAGAAAATGAAGATTAAGCACCGGACCGGTGTTGCCCGTACCGGCGTGGTTGGCAGGCTCGTTATTGATAAAGAAGCACCCACAATCGCTATCAGAGCCGATATGGACGCACTCCCGATAACCGAGAATACCGAACTCCCTTTTTCTTCAAAGAACCCCGGAGTGATGCATGCCTGTGGACATGACGGTCATGTGGCGATGGTGCTGGGCGCCGCGGCAATATTAAAGAAAAACCCGCCGGAGGGGAACGTGGTCTTCATTTTTCAGCCTGCTGAAGAGGGGGAGGGCGGTGCAATACCGATGATTGAAGAAGGGGTATTAAAGGGAGTAGATATGATCTTCGGTGGACATATAGAGAGACACTACCAGGTAGGTCAGATCGGCATTAAGATGGGAGTGCATACAGCCTACTGCGACGGATTTGAAATAAAAGTTACGGGAAAAGGCGGGCACGCAGCGCGGCCCCACGAGACTATAGACGCCTTATTGATCGCAAGCCAGATAGTCGTTAATCTCCAGACAATAATATCAAGGGAAATTGATCCGATACACCCTGCGGTTCTGACAGTAGGTTATATTAAATCCGGGACCGTCTTTAATGTAATCGCTGACAAGGCTGTCTTGAAAGGGACTATCAGAACAACCGATGAAGAAGTCAGGGCACAGATAATAGAGAAGATCAGGAAGCTGACCTCATCACTTTCGATCCTTTATGACGCGGAGATAACATCCAATATAAAATTGGGATACCCTCCTGTAATTAATGAAGGAGATGCCTGCCAGTACGCGATATATGTTGCCGAGAAGTTCATAGGCAAAGGCAGAGCGTTGTCCTTGCCATACCCGAGTCTTGGCGGTGAGGACTTTGCGTATT
>CAXMSH010000223.1:0-2729 GCA_964195875.1 Thermodesulfovibrionia bacterium | reverse complement strand
AGGTAATTTATACGATATGAGATGTCCATTCTGCAGTCATATTGAAGATAAGGTTATCGACTCTCGTCAGAGCAGGGACGGAGACGTAATCAGGAGAAGACGGGAGTGTCTTAAATGCGATGCCCGCTTCACAAGCTATGAAAGGATTGAAGAAGTTCTTCCTCCTGTTATCAAGAAAGACGGCAGAAGAGAACCCTTTGACAGGGTCAAGATACTGCACGGTCTTGAAAAGGCCTGTGAAAAGAGTTCCTGGATAGGGGAGCAGATAATGAAGGGACTTAAAGAGATTGACGAAGTAGCTTATGTGAGGTTCGCCTCGGTATACAGACAGTTCAAGGATATAAAAGAATTTATGGAAGAGATTAAAGGTATAGTTTACAATAGATAATCTATAATACTCCGGGCGATAGCAAAACCTGCCGTGCAATATTTTTCTTAAATCGTAACTTCTCAGGTTGTCAGTTTTACAGTTCACGGTTGTTATATCTCCGGTGCTTTTGATATTTTTTACAACAGGGCATTCTTTTCAATTAAAAACGGGATTCATATCCTTGACAATATAAAGTGGAATGGCTATAGTAAAAACAGGAGAAATAATGTTCGAAAAATTTACAGAGAGAGGCCGGAAAGTCATTATTTTTGCACGGGAAGAATCAGAAAAGCGCAAGAATGACTATCTCGGGACGGAACACCTTCTTCTTGGGATACTGAGAGATGAGGATAGTCTTCCAGTAGTAATTATGAAAAAAATGGGCCTCTCTATTGAAGAACTTCGTATCGAGGTTGAGAGAAACCTCCCTTCAGGTTCAAACATTCTCACCTTTGGAGATATACCTTTCACCCCCAGGGCAAAGAAGGTACTTGAACTTGCCATTGAAGAGGCGAGACTGCTCGGGCACAGCTATATCGGCAGCGAGCATCTGCTTATCGGTTTAATACGTGAGGAAGAGGGAATTGCCGGGAAGATACTCAGGAGTCTTGGTGCCAATATCCTTGGAGCCCGCCAACTTGCAATAAATCTGGCGATGCGGGGAATGCAGAGTTCTCCCAAGACCCAAAAAAGTCTTACACCTGCTCTTGATGAATTCGGCAGGGATATAACTCAGCTTGCCAGAGAGGGGAAACTTGACCCTGTAATAGGAAGAGAGAATGAGATTGAACGCGTGCTCCAGATAATGGGCAGGAGGGTAAAGAATAACCCCGCCATCATCGGGGAGTCGGGAGTCGGGAAGACCGCGATAGTGGAAGGATTGGCCCAGAAGATTATCAACGAAGATGTCCCTGAAAACCTATTTAACAAAAGGATAATTGGTCTTGATCTCGGCGCAATGATCGCAGGTACAAAATACAGAGGACAGTTCGAAGAGAGGCTTAAACTCGTAATGAAGGAGATAGTCAAATCAAATAAAGTGATACTCTTCATAGACGAGTTTCATACGCTTGTCGGGGCTGGAGCTGCCGAGGGTTCCATTGATGCCTCCAATATGCTGAAGCCCATGCTATCAAGAGGAGAGATTCAGTGTATAGGCGCAACCACACCTGATGAATTCAGGAAGTATATTGAGAAAGACAGTGCTCTTGAGAGACGCTTTCAATCGATTTTCATACAACCACCTTCCGTAGAAGAGACTATCAAGGTACTTAGCGGGCTTAAGTCCAGGTACGAGGTTCATCACAATGTATCGATTAGCCCCGAGGCGATAGAGGCCTGTGTTAAATTCTCTGACAGGTACATAACTGAAAGGTGCCTGCCTGATAAGGCCATAGATGTTATGGATGAAACCGGGGCAAGGATTAAGCTGAAACGTTTTACCATGTCCCCAGAACTTAAAGAGCTTGAAAAAGATCTGAAGAGACTTAACAAGGAGAAAAACCTTTATCTAAAGATTAATGACTATGATAGGGGGGCCGCGGAAAAGATCGAAGAAGACAGGGTGAGAGAGCTGTACAACACCCTGCATAAAAAATGGCGTGATGAACAGCAGAATGAGACCCCCGTATTAAATGAAGACGATATTGCGTATACCGTATCAAGAATAACGGGCATACCTCTTTCAAAACTTGAAGAAAAAGAGTCTGCCAAGCTCCTGCGAATGGAGGAGGAACTCCACAAGAGGGTAATTGCGCAGGACGAGGCTATAATTGCCGTCTCCAAGGCTATAAGGAGGTCGCGTGCCGGTCTGAAAGGCAGCAAGAGGCCTATTGGTTCTTTCATCTTCCTCGGACCTACCGGTGTCGGCAAGACCGAACTGGCAAAGACACTGACAGAATTCCTCTTCAATGATGAGAACGCTCTTATAAAGGTGGACATGTCGGAATATATGGAAAGGTTTAATGTCTCAAGGCTGACAGGCGCTCCTCCTGGATATGTAGGATATGATGAAGGAGGACAGCTGACTGAGATGGTTCGCAGAAGACCTTACTCCGTAGTGCTTTTTGATGAAATTGAGAAGGCGCATCCAGACACGTTTAATGTACTGCTGCAGATGCTTGACGAAGGCGTTCTTACAGACAGTCTCGGCAGAAAGGTAGACTTTAAGAACACCGTTATCATTATGACATCAAATATCGGTACTAAATATTCAGAAGACATGATACCGATAGGATTTCAGAGTTCCGAGTCAACTGATAACTATAAAATGATCAAAGATACAGTATTGAACGAACTGAAAAAGACTTTTAATCCTGAATTCCTGAACAGGATTGATGATATAGTGGTTTTTCACCAG
>CAXMSH010000222.1:0-2750 GCA_964195875.1 Thermodesulfovibrionia bacterium | reverse complement strand
TTCTTGCTCTGCCAGCCCCGCCAATTGTAGCACACGCCTGACGTAATCTTCACATCCGAAGACCATATTACATGCAGCGTGTCGCATGTCCTGGACACCGCACAACAGTGCAAAGTTTGCTTCTTTTTCAATAAAAGTCCTTTAATACTGTAAAGGCCGCTTCCCCCGATTACCCCAATCTTTGACATGTCATCCTCCATTTGCTATTTTATTATAAAACAGGAGTTTCCCTGTAGATCCTTTCAGGGATATTTATTCTGTTTATTTGCTTACCCAATAAAATAATATATATTAAAACTTTTAGCAAAGGATTTGGGATTATATTTACCAACAGTTCCCACTACTGCTTTCACAAAAAACCAGTAAGGCCGGGAGGCGGGGGTTAAGAGGAAATGACATATGGAAACATCTAATGGCAGGTTGTTAAGAGCAAAAATGATAAGCGAAGAGGTCTTATCAGAAATCTTAAGAAAGGCTCTTTTAAAAGGCGGTGATTATGCTGATGTATTCATAGAGCATACAGAACCTTTATCGATACAGCTTGAGGATGACAAGGTCGAGAAATTCTATTCAGGAGTTGATGCTGGAGTAGGGATCAGGGTAATATCCGGATACAGATCTGCTTACGCGTACACCAACGATTTCTCATCAGACTCTCTTTTTAGTTTGGCAGAATCTGTCAGCGGGGCATTTAAGAAAGGAGGGGGTGATATATCTTTTAATTTATCCCGGGTCAGGCCGTCAACCGAATTTGTGATAAAAAAAGATCCCCGTGATGTTGACATTAAGAAGAAGCTTCTTCTTGTCGAGAACGCAAACCGCGCGGCAAGGAAGGTAAGCAGCAAGATTAAGCAGGTCTCTGTAATTTACAGGGATCTCATCCAGAATATTTGCGTTGCAACTTCAGAGGGTACTATTACAGAAGATGATCGTATTTATACACTCGCCATTATAAATGTCATAGCTGCCGATGGTGATATCCTGCAGACCGGCTATGAGCCTGTCGGAGGTTTTACCGGTTTTGAACTTTTTGAGGATGAACTCTTTGAAGAGTTAGCGGTCAAGGCCGCGCGTAAGGCTGTCGGGATGCTTTATGCTGATAAGGCAACCGGAGGGCGAATGCCTGTTATAATCTCTTCTGACGCTGGAGGCACAATGATACATGAGGCGATAGGGCATGGCCTTGAAGCTGACCTTGTGCAGCAGGGCCTGTCTGTATATGCTGACAGTAGAGGCAAACAGGTTGCTTCCCCTTTGGTCTCCATTATTGATGACTCAACTCTGCAGAAAAGGAGGGGTTCGTTCAGGTTTGATGATGAAGGGGTAGCTTCACAGAGGACGGTCCTGGTTGAAAACGGTATTTTGACGGGGTATCTGTATGACAGACTGTCCGCCATGAAGGATGGAGTAATGTCAACCGGAAACGGCAGGCGGGAATCCTATAAGCATCGGCCTATCCCGAGAATGAGCAATACGTTTATAGCCCCGGGAGATGGAGACCCTGAGGAGATACTGAGATCTGTTGAGAAGGGTTTTTTTGTAAAGAAGATGGGAGGTGGACAGGTTAATACCGTAACGGGAGAATTTGTGTTTGAGGTTTCAGAGGGATGTATTATAGAAAAAGGTCAGATAGGAGATCCTGTAAGGGGAGCCACTCTTGTTGGTAATGGCGCCGAGGTTCTTAAATCTATTGATATGGTAGGCAATGATTTAGGGTTTTCAATAGGGACCTGTGGAAAAGACTCACAGGGGGTACCGGTTTCTGACGCAATGCCTACTGTAAGAATTCCTGAGATGGTAGTGGGGGGAGATGTCTGACAGGGTTGTGTTTGTGGGGACACTATAGAAGTATTTATGATACATATGCTATTATTAACTTATTGTTTTATAAGTTAATAATGCTTGGTACGTAAATTGCTTTAATGAAATTGTGCGATTTCAGAATACGATTAATAAAGAAGCTTTTATAACGGGAACAGGTCTTCATACCGGAAGAGAGATAAATATTATCCTGAAGCCCGCCCCCAGGGATGCAGGGGTTGTATTTATAAGGTCTGACAAGGGTCATATTGAGATAAAGGCTTCCGTTGCATCTGTTTCGGATACATCATTTGCAACAACCCTGTCAAATAACGGTGTCAGGGTAGGAACAGTCGAGCACCTTCTGTCGGCATTCGCGGGCCTGAATATAGACAACGTATATGTCGAACTTGACGGTCCGGAAATTCCCATAATGGATGGAAGCGCCTTGCCTTTTGTTTCCAGTTTATTGGAAGTTGGCATAGCAAAGCAGGCAAAGAGAGTCTCCTGTCTCAGGATTCTGGAGCCTATTATGGTTATAGAGGGCCACTGCCAGATAGCTATAGCCCCGTATGAAGGTACAAGAATTACCCACCGAGTTTCTTACACACATCCTGCCTTTGGTGAGCAAAGGATGGGGATAGATATAACCGGGATAAACTATATTAATGAACTTGCGCCTGCCAGAACTTTTGGTTTTCTCAGGGATGTTGAGATGCTGAGGGCCAGGGGGCTTGTACGTGGCGGTTCGCTTGAAAACGCTATAGTACTTGGCGAAAAAGATGTCATTAATAAAGGTAAGATGAGGTTCAGAGATGAGTTTGTCAGACATAAAATTCTGGATGTGATTGGTGATATCTCATTGCTGGGGTTACCGGTTTACGGACATATAATGGCTAACAAGTCCGGCCATACCTTAAGCATAAAACTTCTTAAAAAGATACTTCTCT
>CAXMSH010000221.1:0-2764 GCA_964195875.1 Thermodesulfovibrionia bacterium | reverse complement strand
AAGACCTTGAGGAGACGTTAAGTTTTAATTTTCATTACTCTTCAAGCCATATCAGCGGGAGTCAGGTTTTGAAAGAGAAGGAAAGCCTTAAAGAAATACGGGAAGAGATAGCCGGACTGGAATCTCTCCTGTTAAAAAATGTAACAGGAATGAAAGGGGTTAACATGTACCTTTTTTTTGATACTGAAACAACCGGATTACCGGGGAATTGGAATGCTCCCGTAACAGACCTGGATAACTGGCCGAGACTGGTGCAGATTGCATGGCTGCAATATGACCACAAGGGAAGAAAGGTATCAGGGCGGGACTATATAATTAAACCGGAAGGCTTTACTATTCCGGATGAGGCTTCACAGATTCACGGCATTTCAACTGATCGGGCACTGCAAGAAGGGGTTTCACTGCAAAAGGTGCTTGAGGAATTCTCAAGTATGATTGATGAATCAACCTTTTTAGTAGCGCATAACATGAGTTTTGATGAAAAAATTGTAGGTGCCGAGTTCCTTCGACAGCGGGTAAAAAACAGTTTTTCAGAAACTGAAAGGATCTGTACTATGAAGGCAACAACAGATTACTGTAAACTTCCAGGAAAGTATGGCTATAAATGGCCAAAATTGTCTGAACTTCACATTAAATTATTTAAGAATGATTTTGAAGAGGCTCATGATGCATCTGTTGATATCGCGGCCTGCGCAAAATGTTTCTGGGAATTAAAGAATAGAGGGATAATATAAAATAGGGTTCAAGCCCCCCTACTTTTTTACAAAAGTGGCAGGGGGGTAGAGGTTCGAGGGAACAAATAAAGATCTAAAAGATTACCCCCCACCGCTTTGCTTCGCAAAGCGAAGCAGTGGGGGCGGACCCTTTTTGAATAATTACTTCTGCTTTAATGTCCTGATCCTTGCTATCTCTTCCTGATACCCATAGATATGCGCGCCGGCGCTGTAAGCAAACATGGCGCCGTTCTTTAACCCCGCTTCTTCAGCAACGTATTGTTTAAGCAGTTCTATCCCTCCAAGGTTTGAAGGGAACCCGGCCCATAAGTCCCATGAACGGAAATAAACGGATACGGTAAGTACTAAATCACCGTCTTGCGGGATGGCCTTGAAATCCAGCAGCCTTAAACATGGCGGGTCGAAGTTCCCATCTTTACCGTAACAGGCATCAAAATCCTCAGGAGTACCTATCTCAACAACAGCCTGATTTGTTAAAGGGGTTTCCTTAAGCATGGCGATTGCCCGCTCAAGCTGTGTTCCTCCTTCAGGCATCGGGTGATGTATCCTGCTTGAGTACCGGTATGTCTCGTTTTCAGAAAGCTCTGGATCCATTAAATAATTGGCAAAATAGTCCTGAATATATTCCATGGTCGTAGGGGAGGGAATTCCTAAAGCAGGGGGAATGACCGGGACTATGTCCTGATCAGGATGCTCAATATATACCGCTAAACCGGGATACTGAAGGCGATACTGCTCTTTTTCAAACGATCCCTTCTGTATCTGCTGGGTATAGGAGTAGTCAAATATGTTGTAAATTAGCTGAAACCAGGCATCAGCAATTGTTTTTGCCTTTAAGAAGAATGGTTGCATATCGGCACCTCTGTTATTGGAATTGTTTATTTTAACATCTCATCTTAAGGAATTAAAGGGGATAATCAGTATGGCAGGGTAATCACTCAGTTATGGGTGGTGACTGGCTGTCATTCCGGCTTGTCCGGAATCGTTTTGCAAGAAGGATTCCCGACGCGCTTAGCTTGCGGGAATGACAACTCAACATTTTCTGACCCGTAACTGATGGATTACATGGCAGGATATTTTTGCGACAGACACTGTTTCTAACGGGACGTAGTAGAATATAAACAGGGGGAAAAGGGAAAAGCTGAAGAATGTTCTGAAAGGAGAAACTATATGAATAAAAAAATTATGGAAGAGTATCGATATTTTCTTAAAGACAGTGTTCGTCAGACTATCGATTTTTATCAGACCGATCAATCCAGAGGAATAGATCCCCCCCCGCTTGAAAAGCCTTTTTCGGAGAAGAGCAGGAGGATAGATCTGCTGCCAAAGAATAAATGGCGGAATATATCACCTGTTGACCTGGTATCAGCTATCGATAACCGCAGAAGCCGCAGAAAATTCACGTCCCAGCCATTGTCCCTTGAGGAACTCTCCTTTCTGCTCTGGGCTACGCAGGGCATACGCCGGAAAGTGGATGAAGGGACAGCCTTCCGGAACGTACCTTCCGCGGGCTGCCGCCATGCGTTTGAAACATACCTGTGTGTGCTGAATGTCTCCGGCCTTGACCCCGGCATTTACCGTTATCTTCCGGTGGAAGGCCAGCTCCTGTTTGAAAGAAAAGAAGAAGATCTTCAGGAGAAGATTGTAGAGGCGGCGCTCGGTCAGACCTTCTTTGGGAAGGCACCTGTTAACTTTATCTGGTCAGCAATACCCTATAGAATGGAATGGCGGTACGATATTGCGGCACATAAGGTAATAGCGATAGATGCCGGGCATGTTTGTCAAAACCTGTATCTGGCCTGTGAGGCTATCGGCGCAGGTACATGTGCAGTAGCGGCCTATGACCAGGACCTGATGGACCGATTGCTGGGGGTGGACGGAGTTGAAGAGTTCGCTGTATATATGGCGCCTGCTGGAAAGGTGTAAGGGAGGGATCGGCTCATAGAGTTAAAAAGAAGAGAGACTTCTGATATAATTGTAAATAAAGCAGGTGTTTTTTCTAAAATGGGCAGCGAGATATGGATTAGAGT
>CAXMSH010000220.1:0-2768 GCA_964195875.1 Thermodesulfovibrionia bacterium | reverse complement strand
TGGAGTTTTATATGCCGGAAGAGATAGAAAAGATACTCTATCGCTCCGCAAAGATACTGAATTCAACAATGAAGGCAGACGCTTCCGGAGAGATTGCCAGAAGATCGAGGGGGACCCCAAGGGTGGCTAACCGTCTGCTCAGGCGCATCAGGGATTTTGCACAGGTCAAGGGTGATGGGATAATTGACGTCAGGATAGCAAAAGAGGCCCTGGGGGCGATGGAAGTTGATGAGAAGGGTTTTGATAACATGGACAGAAAACTGATGCTTACCATAATCGAAAAATATAACGGTGGTCCTGTCGGGCTTGATACCCTGGCGGCTTCCATTCAGGAGGAGAAGAATACTATCGAGGATGTCTATGAGCCGTATATGCTTCAGGAGGGTTTTATTGAAAGATCCCCCAGAGGCAGGATGGCCACACGGGCCGCTTATGAGCATTTCGGTATCAAGAAGGATAAAGAACTCTTTTGATTATTTGGCCACTGACTTACACTGACTAAATAAATTTTCGTAAAAACAAAGCCCTTAATAAATTTATCAGGTATATTTTCTTTATTCCCCTTTTTGGCAAAGAGGGAGACCTGAGTAGTTACTGTAAATTAAGTATTGATGAATTAATTCTTCAGTTTTTAAATTATTCATTTATGTCTTTATTTATCTTTGTCTAAAAAAAGTCGGTGTAAGTCAGTGGCAAAAAAATGAATATACTTTTTCATATATGCTGCAGTAACTGTGCCACGTATCCCTTCAAGATGCTGAGGGAAGAGAACCATAATCTTACGGGGTTCTGGTTCAACCCGAACATCCATCCTTTTGAGGAGTACGGCTTAAGGTTTGATTCATTAAAACTGCTTGAGGACAGATGGTTAATGGATATTTATTACGCTGAAGAATACAGCCCGAACGAATATTTCAGTATGTTTGATATGAACGCACTTGACGCTCAGGACGTTATATCCGGAGCCCCCGGGATAAAGGATAACCTTAAGAGTCCGCAACGGTGTTCGGCATGCTATAGACTCAGGCTTGAGAAGACAGCTGAAGAGGCCGGTAAAAGGGGATTTGAGGCCTTCTCAAGCACTTTACTGATAAGCCCATTTCAGGATTTTGATCAGATAGTAACGTTAGGCATGGAGCTTGCCGGGAGGTATGGAATCTCCTTTTTTTATAGGGACTTCAGACCGTTTTTTAGAGATTCCGTGGTCTTATCAAGGGAGCTTGGTCTTTACAGACAGAAATACTGCGGCTGTATCTTCAGCAAGGCAGAAAGAGAAAAGATATGAAATCAATTATCAGCACATTACTGCTATCGGCGTTTATCCTTATATGCCAGCCGGTCATGGCAGAAGAGTCAATCAGGATACTGCTGCATGAGGACCCTAATTCACCCTTCCCTTCAGACGATACCGTAGAGCTTGGGAGTGTTGACGGCAAGGTATTTTTTAATGGGAAGTCTTATACGGGCTCCCTTAAGTTCAGCAGGGATGAGAACGGACTTTACATTATAAACGATCTGCCGTTTGAGAAGTATATTGAGGGGGTTGTTGCATCTGAGACAGGGAAAGAGTGGGAACTTGAGGCCTTAAAGTCCCAGGCTGTTATCTCCAGAACATATGCCGTTTTCCACAGGGACAAGAACTCTGAGAAAGATTTCCACCTGACCTCCGGCACACTGCATCAGGTATACACTGACGAAAATATAAGCCCAATGGTCAGACTGGCTGTTGAAGAGACAGCAGGGCAGATACTTACATATGGCGATCTTCCAATTAACGCGTTTTATCACTCAACTTGTGAGGGCAAGACCGAACTCCCCGGGGAGGTGTGGAGTGAAAGTTTCCCATACTTAAGATCGGTGGACTGTAATACAAGGAATGCACCTTATGAGAATTGGACGGTAACGTTTACTTTTGATGAGATCGAAGAGGCTGCCGGGATTAAAGAGATAGACGAGATTGATATCTCATCTTATACTTCTACCGGCAGGGTCAGGACGCTCAGGATCACAGCCGGAGACAAAGAGACAGGGATCTCCGAAGTCCAGATGAAGGCTACTGACCTTAGAAGGCTCCTGGGATACAGAAGGCTCCCCAGTACCGATTTCAGGCTGAAAAAGGAGATCGGAAGCGTGATTCTTGAGGGTAAAGGATGGGGACACGGGGTCGGGCTCTCTCAATGGGGAGCCCTTGAGATGGCAGGACAGGGCAGGAATTACAGGGAGATTCTTGAACACTATTATCCAGGGACAGAATTGAAACAGGTAACAACAGGTAATAGGTGATGGGTGATGGGCTATTTATTCTTGTTTTTCCCCCATAACCAATGATCCTTTATCCATAACCTGTCTTTAATAACCTATCACCTTTTTTATAATTATGAAGCTTTTTGATTACCCATCACCTATAACCTATCACCTTTATTATAATTATGAACCTTTCTGATTTTGATTATTGCCTGCCAAAGGAGCAGATAGCACAGTATCCGCTAAAGAGAAGGGAGTCTTCAAGGTTATGTGTTATTGACAGGGCTCTTAAAGACTTTAGACATATGCTTTTCTGTGATATTGAGGAGTATTTTCATGACGGTGATCTCCTTGTTCTTAATGATACGAAAGTCTTTCCTGCCCGTATCCATGGCTTAAAGCCCTCGGGAGGAAAGACGGAGATACTCCTTTTGAGAGAGCTTGAAGCCGATAGATGGGAGGCCATTGTAAAGGGTATGAATAAGGGTGAGGTTATACTTGAAGGAGGGATAACAGCAAAGGTT
>CAXMSH010000219.1:0-2774 GCA_964195875.1 Thermodesulfovibrionia bacterium | reverse complement strand
TCTGGAAAGCAACAATTTTCTTCCAGCCATGCTCAGTGATTTCATTACGAATTTCAACTGCAGTACGGAAAGTGTCCGGGAATTCAGTGCTGAAATAAGAAAAATTCAGGACCTTGATCGGACCAGACAGACACACTTTACCCTGTGCATTAAATGCATCAACCCCTGGATGTGCTTCATCAGGGCTGGGACGGTAAACTTTTTCAGACATCAGCGCCATATCTGCATCGCTGAATTCTTCAACCGCTTCTACATCCATAACGGCCAGTACAGGATTGCCTTCGACATTTGGATCTTTCAGTGCAATACGATCACCGGCTTTGATAGAACCCGCATTTTCAACAAGGTTCAGCACAGGCGTAGGCCAGAACAGACCTGAAGTGGTCTTCATTTCATTGGCAACAGACAGCGCATCAGCTTTATTCATGTAGCCGGTTAATGGGTTGAAGTAACCACCCCCCATCATAACTGCATTAGCCGCAGTAGCTGAGCTCACAACAATAGAAGTCAGTCCTTCAGCTTCTTTCTGCAGGGCTTCATTTTCAGCCGTGTCATATACAAATAGCGGATTCAGTTCGTCTGAACCATGTGGTTTAATTAATGCCATATCTTCCTCCTTAATTGATTAATTGCTATTATTCCAGAATTTATTATCCAAGGATCGAAACGATCTTGTTAAATATATCGTCAATGCTTCCAACACCCTCTACGGATTTCAGGATTCCCTTCTTTCCATAGTAATCAATGAGAGGCGCGGTCGATTTTTGGTAAACATCAAGCCTGTTCTTTATCGTTGCTTCCTTATCATCGTCCCTCTGCATAAGCTCGCCGCCGCACTTGTCACAGACACCCTCTTTTGCGGGTGCGGAAAAATGGACATTGTACATCTGCTGGCAACCAGCGCATGTCCTTCTGCCGGTAAGCCTCTGCATAAGCTCGCTCATAGCAACATCAACACTCAGGGCAACGTCAAGCGGAGAACCCATATCCGCGAGCACACTGTCGAGCGCTTCAGCCTGAGGGGTTGTCCTCGGGAAACCGTCAAGTATATAACCGGTCTTGCAGTCATCCTGAACGAGTCTATCTTTTACGAGTCCGATAACGATCTGGTCAGTAACGAGTTCGCCTTTGTCCATAATAATTTTTGCTTCTTTCCCAAGCGGTGTCCCGTCCGCAACTGCCTTACGGAGAATATCACCTGTAGAGATTTGAGGGATCCCATACTTATCAATCAATTTTTTGGCCTGAGTGCCTTTCCCCGCACCAGGAGCACCTAACAAAACTATTCTCATTTAACCCCCTATATTTATGATATTAAATAGATAAATTATTATTAGCATTAACACTGCAAAACCGGCAAAGACAGTACATCTGCTGGAACCCGTATATTTGGATTTATCCGTCAAAGATAACTCCTGAAACAAGGAACAACATGGTATATTATGAAAGTGACTATTACTGAGTCAATATAAAAATTTAAATTAATTTATAACATTTACTTATAAAATACGGTGTTAAGCCTGAACAGGCCGTTGAAAAACTCTATTTATACCATTAAAAAATGTCATCCCCTCCCCCGATTACGAAATTCGAGGGCAGTCAGGTCTCCTGTAACATACTGAAAAGACTGGATTCCCGTTTTCACGGACCTGTCCCGATTCTTCGGGGGTTTATCGGGGAATGACGGCAAAATATGAAGAAATATAATGAAAGGATTTTTTCAACATGCTGTGAAAAACTGTCAATAGATATGATGAGGCGAATTCCTGAAAATAAATAATTTTACAAGTTATAATAAATCCCAGTGTAATGGTCCGGCATAACCAGGGACTTGCCGGCATGCAAGAAATATTGCTTTATATACTCAAATCCATGTAATCAATAACTTAGACTCACCAGAATAGTAAGCCTGAATTAATAAATGAGCAAGTTTAAAGATAACAGTTTTTAGGTTCGAACAGCCATGAAAAACCTCCTGCATCATGCTGAGAAGTCAATTACCTTAAAGCTTATCATAGCGATAGGAATCCTTATAATAACCGGCAGTTTTATCTTCTGGTACGCTGTCTCATACAAACAGAAGATGGATGTAATGTCAATTGCCGTAAAGTACGGTGTCTCTTTTATAGATTACATAAAGGAGCGTACCCGACACAAAATGCTCTCTTCCCACAGACACGATATTCAGCAGACACTGGAAGACGTGAGTACCGCAGAAGGGGTTGAAAGAGTCATGATCTTCAACCACAAAGGAAAGATACTCTACTCAACATACAAAGAAGAGATAGGAAATCCTGTTAATATGGAATCCATCGCCTGTACCGGATGCCACTCATATGCCGGAACATTGCCCGAACTTCTTGAGGAACCAAAAAAATGGCATATTAACAAAAATCCTGAAGGATATACAGTTCTGAAGCTAGTTGAGCCGATTAATAATGATCCTGCCTGTTTTGCATCCAACTGTCATGCAGAAACAGAAAAAGATGGGATCCTTGGTTTCGTGGAAGCTGACCTGTCCCTGGCTCTATTTGACAAAACCAGATTAAAACAGGTGACTGCACTTACGGGTTATACTATTATATTCCTTTTAGCAGTATCCATCTCCCTGGTAATAATACTTCGGAAATTAGTAACAGGCCCAGTAACCGATCTTGCTAACAGCATTGAGAGTGTTACGGGGGGTGATCTCGATCATTCAGTCCATGTATCATCCCGGGACGAACTGGGCAGGCTGGGCGAGAACTTCAACCTTATGATAAAGGATTTGAAAG
>CAXMSH010000218.1:0-2788 GCA_964195875.1 Thermodesulfovibrionia bacterium | reverse complement strand
ATCGGTGTTTATCCGCATTTATCTGTGGCCAAATGCTTTTTATAGGTTCATGTTTGAAATTTACAAATATTCAATGTTAAGATACTCTGCATTCCATGCTAATCCGAAATTTATCCGCTAATCTCAAGTGCTTGGATTTATTGAATTATGGCAGAAGTAATTCCATTTAAGGGCATCCTTTATAATCCGCAGGCGGTGCATGCCGGTTCTGTTATGGCCCCCCCATATGATGTAGTCTCGCCCGAACTCAAAGAAGAACTCTACAATAATAGTCCATACAATATAATTCGCATTGATTTCGGGAAAGACGACGACGGGGACAATGAGCACCGGAATCGTTATACAAGGGCATCTCAATTCCTGTCTGACTGGCTAAAAGAGGGGGTGCTTTTACACGACAATGACCCGTCTTTTTACTGCTATGAGATAAGCTATGAACTATGCGGGGAGAATAAAAAGATAAGGGGGTTTTTAGGCGCTGTCAGGATTGAGGAACTTGGAACAGGCAAGATCCATCCCCATGAGATGACATACTCTAAGCCAAAATCAGACAGGTTAAATATTCTAAGACACTGTAACGCCAATACAAGCCCCATTTTTTCTCTATACAGCAGCAGGAAGAAGCTTGCATCATCCATACTTGAAGATGCTTCACATGAACCACCTTACATTGAAGCTATCGACAAAGACGGTTTTACGCATCGCCTTTGGAAGATCAGCATTAGTGCCTCTACCGAAACCATCAGGGAAGAGATGTCGGATAAAGATATTTATATAGCTGACGGCCACCACCGCTATGAGACCGCGCTCGCTTTCAGGAAAGAGATGGTAGACAAAGGCATGGAAAGTACAGGCAAAGAACCGTTCAATTATGTGCTCATGTTTCTTTCCAACATGGAAGAAGAGGGTTTGACCCTTCTCCCTACACATAGAATTATTGAAATAAATTCAGATATCAAAATAAAAGATTCTCTAAGGAAATTTTTTGATATACAGAAGGTAAGCGTGGAAGGGGCCGATGAGAAACAGTTAAGGAACAGGATGTTTGAGATAATGCTCAGCAGAGACCATACATTCGGAATGTTCCTTACAAATTCTAATAATTATTACACGCTCACTTATAACAGCTCAAACCTGGATTTAAACCTTCCCCAAAGCCTGAAGAGACTCGATGTATCGATTCTGCATAAATTAATATTTGAAAAGCTCCTGGATGTTGATCATTTCGAATACGAGATGGATCCTGATATTGCCGTTGAGAGGTCCCGGAAGGGTTCGTTTGAGGCCGTCTTTTTCCTAAACCCCACCAGAATACAGGATGTAAAAGAAGTAGCGCTTGCCGGACACAGGATGCCCCCGAAATCAACTTACTTCTACCCAAAACTCCTGACCGGAATGGTCATATACAATTTTTAAACCTGCAGCATTCACTATTCAGCCGGTATAAAAGATGTTAGATAACCTGAAACAGGTATTAGGTGTGTGGTTCATCAGGAAGATCCAGAAATACGGCCCGCATAACGTAAGGGTTTCAGGGATTAACTACAGAATATCTGAAGATGTATTCAACCCGAAATATTACTATACCAGTGCGTTCATGGCAGGACATTTAGAGATAGCACCAGGAGATGAAGTATTGGATATAGGTACGGGTTCCGGGATTCAGGCGATAACAGCGGCAGAGAAGGCTGTTAAGGTCGTTGCGGTTGATATCAACCCTGCCGCTGTCAGATTTGCAAGGGAGAACGTCAGGTTAAACGGGTTGGAGGATATTGTTTCGGTGTATGAAGGAGACCTCTTCTCCCCCCTGTGTCCGGAAGACAGGTTTGACATTATTATATTTACACCTCCCTATCTTGAAGGAACATCAAAAACGGATTTTGACCGGGCACTGTTTGATAATAACAAGGAACTTGCCTGGAGATTCTTTTCAGAAGCAAAAAACCATCTGAAACCTGACGGATATATACAAATGGTATATTCATCTATTGCAAAACCCGGGGAAGTCTTAAGGATATCATATGAATCAGGATGGCGATACACGCTTATAGCACGAAGAAAACTATTATTTGAAGAGTTTTTTATTTACAGACTGACCTTGGATCGAAAGGAGCAAAGTTAAACTTATGAAGATAGGCATAATCTCAGACTCACACGATCATATGGAAAATATCAAAAGAGCCGTGCAGATATTTAAAGAGAAGAAGGTCGATTATATTCTGCATCTGGGTGACTATGTAAATCCGGCATCCGTCAAACTGTTTCAGGGAGTAAAGCTCATAGGTATATTCGGCAACAACGACGGTGATAAATTCAGACTCATAAACTCGTTCAACGAGATCGGCGGAGAGATCAAGGGAGATTTTTTTGAGTTTGAAGAGGACGGCCTTAAGGTCGCCTGCTATCACGGTACCGAGCCGCAGCTCAAAGATTCACTGATCGAATCAGGAAGGTATGATGTCGTTATATACGGACATACACATAAATATGAAAATAGTCATCTCAATAACACCCTGGTATTAAACCCCGGCACAGCACACGGGTTCTGGAAAGACGCTACCGTTATGGTATTCGACACAAACACCCGTGAGTCTGAGATTATCGTGTTATAAATTTTATTTGGCTCTTCCGGCCTGTCCCGACTTGTCGGGGGAACTTTGTGGGTATAAATATGTAATAAGAGGCTATCAATAAGGTTTGTCATTCCGGCTTGTCCGGAATCGTTTTTAATAACAAGGTATTATGATGTACAAAAGCTTTGTAGTGTGTAGTATGGCTAACGCCAGAC
>CAXMSH010000217.1:0-2793 GCA_964195875.1 Thermodesulfovibrionia bacterium | reverse complement strand
GCTGTATGAGTCTTCTTTGTGGTTTTAATGCCCATAAGTTAGTAATCTCTCATTGAGATTCTGATTTGAATAATTATATCAGATTCAGGGGTTGTGGACTATGGAGAGTATAGTAAACAGGTTAAAGAAGCGATGAGGCACAAAAATATTGATACAACAATAATGTATTTGGATGAAACAGATAGCATAAGAAACCTGATTTTTCCAGGACTCTGCTTCATAGAGTGTCCTTGCTGAATAGTCCTGCAAGGTCGAACGGGAAAGAGTATGAAATGGCAATTGCTCCGAAGCTGTGCTCATTTTCCTGTCCTTTAAACTCTTTGGTTCGCATAACCTGGGTACAGGTTATTATTAATCTTTTATAATTGAGAGCAAAGCCGGCGGCAATATCTGCCACAAAGTAATTCTTTTCTATGCTGTGGCTGTGGGTAAAGGTGTTGCCGTCCAGAAAAATGTCCCTTGCCACTGCCCTGCCATTCACAGCTCCGAACGCGAAAATCATGAGCCTGTCACTTATTTCCAGCCTGGTACTGCCCGCGGGCCTTATCAGTGATACCCCGAAATCTCTGGGAATATTCCAGCCTAAACGCAGTTCCAGCCCTGAGTTTAAATAAGTGTGCACATTGCCAAGCGCCGCGCCCGCATGTGTGATAGCGCTGTACCCGAATTTTTCATTGTCAACAGGGCGGAAGAGCCATTTGCGTTCAAAAACAATTACCAGGCCCGGCTCATTTTTTAATTGATTATCCCAGCCGTTCGGCTGATCAAGGTCGCGAAGTTTATGCACAATTCTCTGCGTCTCTTCTGCATAGGATTCAGGGCCTACAATGCCTAACTGGACCTCAACTGTGTCCATAAATCCCGTTCTGCCTTCAGCTTCATTTTTCCTGTGATATGAGGTGGAGAAATATGTCCAGCCCGCATACGGCCTGTCGTTCTCTATAAGTTCGGACTTCCCGGTGTCGGACGGAGTGTACATATTCTGCCCAAGTGAGAATTCAATCTTATGAGTATAGTCAGGAGTTGATTCGCTGATGAACGGGATCTTATGAACGAGTTCCATTACACGGCGGGGCAGCTGGCCGTCGTGCGCGTGCGGGGACAGGTCAGGCGAAATGAATGATAACTTGACACCGTTTGTGTAATTGCTGTCCGTGCCGTTGAACAGGTCATTCTCAAAATAAAAGGTGACTATCCAGGGATTATGGTCAGCATTTACGGGAAGCGCAAGACATAACATCAGGAACTGTATGACCGCAATGAATACTTTGTGTCTCATGTAATTACTTATATTACTTTTTATACGTAAGAACAAACTACAGGGGTATCGACCATCCCAAGAATACTGCAGGGAATTGATATATTGTTTTACTAAGTTATATCAGAATGGGGTGAATATATCAATAAAATAGAGAGTTTTGAGAAGGGGGAAAGTACTGATAACACCTACAAAGTGTGAATTTTGTCAGTCCAAACAACTGATGATTATTGGTTGAAACAAAGCATAACGAAAAAGTCACCTGTCGAAAATTCGATTGCAATGTCTTGTTAGGTTTTATCGTTAGTAATGTGAAATGTCAAGGGTTGATCCCATTTCTTCCATTTCCTCTTTTGTTGATTATCTCTCCTCTTTTTGCTATCCTTTACTTAAATTTGCTAAAAGCAGATTCATATAACTTTATCACTTTGTCAGAACAAGAATAGCAGTAATTAATGAGGGTTACTCAAAAAAAGGAGATTTACATGAAAACTATATTGATTAAAAAATTTATGAAATTTTTATGCTCCTTATTGGTTCTTGCCGCGACAAACCTTATATTTGTACCGACAGCATCCGCAGCCAACCAGGCAGATCCTTCAGCACCAGGTCCATACGCTGTTGGATACATATCTTATCTGTTGGTTGATGTAAGTCGTGACACTGACAGCGAATTTGGAGGAAGACCTATCCCCGTTCATGTATGGTTTCCAGTGGATTCGACAGATATCACCGCTGCAACACCGCGAGCTGAATACCCTCTTTTGCTTATTGGTGGGGTGATCTCTTTACCCTCTTGGGTGTATGAGCTCGCAGGTGTTAATCCGGTGTATTCAGGGCAAATACCTGCATATGCAGACGGACCATTTCCTCTTGTAGTGATATCACATGGCCTGGGACATGTAGCAATTATCCACGCCTCTCATGCTGCGCATCTTGCCAGTCATGGATTTATCGTTGCTGCAACTTCGCATTTTAAAGATGGACTTTTCCGGCAAATGGATCCTCTTGAGAAAGTTCTGGAAGAACGACCAAAGGACGTTTCTTTTATGCTGACTAACCTTTTGAATCTTAATACAACAGGTGGGAGTCTCTTACAGAATACTATAGATCCTGATAACATTGGAGGCATCGGGATGTCACTCGGTGGGTATGCTATGTTCACTCTTGCAGGAGGGGATGATGACGTCAATGGCTATGTTGCACTTCCGGATGAGAGAATCCGTTCAATTGTAACCCTGGATGGTTCAAGTCAATTCCACTATTTTTATGAACTCCAAAGGATAACTATTCCCACTTTGATTATGGGTAGGGAATATGAAGACCTGGGCAGCTTCGTCTCCAGACCTCATGCAGCAGTTTCAGGGCTTCCAAACTACAGGGTTGAAATTGATAACAGCCGACATGCCCCATCATTTACTGATTTTTGTATTATAGCCCCCATTGCCGTCCAATACGGATTGTTCCCACCAGAATCACTTGCTGAATGCACAGATCCAGAAGCAATATCGTTTGTAGAGGCACGCCTGCTGGTC
>CAXMSH010000216.1:0-2808 GCA_964195875.1 Thermodesulfovibrionia bacterium | reverse complement strand
ATACCACCTGGTAAACATTACAAGGTCTTTCTCGTCAGGAAATATAATCACGACTCTTCCGGATATAATATGGCTGATTTCCATCGCTCTGCTGCTGGCCCCCTTTCCCTTCAGGCTCATGAGAAGACGAATAATCAAATGAAGGCATCAAAAATAAAGCGCAGCAGCCGTGGAAAAAAGAAGACAACAGTTGAGGTTAGCCCATCTAAAAAAAATCCATGCCCTGACTGTAGCTACTGCCAGTTCTGCAATGACGAAAAATGCGCTATCTGTAGGCCATCAACCTGTAAAAGAGATACAAAAAAGAAGAAGAAAGAGCATAAACCTCTCTTCTGCCGTTATTGATATGTAACTACCCAGGTGCAAAGTTACAAAGGCACATAGGCACAAAGTTAACAACTATACAAGAAAACATATTTAGATTGAATGGCGCAATATCTTCTAATACACTTAATTATCATTAATCTTGTCATTCCGGCCCTGGTCGCCTTTGGCGCCGCCATAGGCGGGTAAACTTGTCCGGAATCAAAAAAGAGTAGGATTCCGGACAAGCCGGAATGACAAACAGTGGAGCATATTACATGTAATTTTCTACACAAAAGTAAGTAAGGCCTTAAATTATTCCGGCATATTTATCTCTTTATACATAAACATAGTGAAATCGTATAAAACCCTGTCATGCCTTATTGATACAAACGGTGAAAGCTCCTTCAAGGCAAAATTAAACATCTCTTCAGGATAAAGGTAGTTCAATTCAAAAGCCTTTTTAGCAGTATAAGCTGAAAGTGCATTGAAAGCCATCGCAATCCTGCAATGTTTAAACAACGTTATCAATGCAGTCTTAATCATATCATCGAGTTTCTGGACCTTAAGGTTGAATACTCCGCATAGAAATATAAAATCAAACTCCTCATTCAGATTATCACTGTTGATATCAAATGTCCTGAAACTGCACTCAGGATACCTGCTGGCGGCAATAGAGATAAATTTCTCATTGATATCAAAACCTGTATAACTGACATCGATACCCTTATCCCTGAGATAACCGTAAAAGTCTCCCTTACCGCATCCAAAATCCAGGACCTTGCTGCCGGCAATATTATTGTTAATATCAAGAAGAGACCTGAATCGAAGTATTTGTCCATTAGGTGACCAGCCAAGGGACTCGGGTTTGTCACCAAATAGCTGCAGTTTTTTGTTGTAAAAAGAAATTATATATTCTTTTGAGAGGTCGTCCATGGCTTTCCACATTCCTGAAATAAATTACTCAAACCTGAATAGAGCGATTCTTACTGCACTTGCCATTATTTTGTCATTCCGGCTTGTCCGGAATCGTTCCCTTGTCTTTTAAAATGATTCCGGACAAGCCGGAATGACACTGCTGAAAGTGTAAAGAACTGTTAGAAAAAGTTTACAATAGAATTCACCGTCATTCAGTACGGACGATATTATCGACGGGCAAATTTCTGATCAGCTCGTCAAATGCGACTCTTAAGGAGTTTTCCGATCTTGATTCTACTGTGATTAGTACCCTGATTTCAGCTTTTCCAGTGACAGGGTAAGAGCCGATCATTACATCGCTATTACGTGATACAACACTATTCAGTATCTCGGCAATCTCGGATTCATCGGTATTCAGAAATATTCTTTTAAGGTAAAAGGCTCCATCACGAAGTCTGTCCCTTATAAATGGAAACTTCTTCTTAAGGTGTTCAGGAATCCCAGGGAAGACAAAGATATTCCTGAACATGACGATCGGGAATATCATGGTATCGCTGAAGATCGCTTCGGCACCTTCCGGAACCTCTGTCATCTTTGTCATAGGTCTGTTCAGAGGATATTTATACTTTTCAGATAACGCCTCCCTTATATCCGGATCACTGACAAGCTCTACACCAAAACCATCTGCTATCCCGGCCATTGTGACATCATCATGCGTTGGTCCGACCCCTCCTGTTGTAAAGACATAATCATAATCAGCTGAAAAACTGACAGCTTCAATTCCTATGGTCTCAACTTCATCCGGAATTATTGATATGCGAATGACCGTTATGCCAAGCGCTCTCAATTCTGAGGTCAGGTAGAAGGAGTTAATATCCTGAACTTTACCGGTCAGAATTTCGTTTCCGATTATAATGATGCCCGCAGTCTTGGTAATATCTTTCATGGTTCTTTGCGCAGTTAGCACCATGTCATCTTTGTAATGTCTGGAATCCTATTCCTCTTTGATTCCGGATACCCAAACAACGGGCACAGGCAAGTTTACCCGCCTATGGCGGCGCCGAAGGCCCGTTGCTTCGCCCCGAGGCGAGCGACCAGGGCTGGAATGACACTTTACACTTGATCAAGTTGTCAGTAATAATTAACTGAATTATCGTCTGTCCACCTTTATAATGACCTTTAAGACATCTTTCCTTGATGCATAATCAAAGGCCTTAACCCCATCCTCAAGGCAGAAGAGCCCGCTGACAAGGCATGTGACATCAACCTTGCCGTATTCAATGGCTTTAATGGCAGGTGGAAAAGGACCGCATCTTGAACCAGTCAATGTGAGCTCGTGAATAACCACACTGTTAAGGTCAACAGACCTTCTATCTGCTAAAGTTGTCTTTAATATAACTCTGCCTCCTGGCCTCACTATACTCAACGCAGTATCTGTACCGGCTTGCGATCCGGAACAATCAACTACTATATCAAACTCCCTCTCTTTCATGTTATCGGCATATCCAGTCCTTATTCCCTTTTTCTCAAAAACCGTGAGCTTCTTCTCGTGCTTTCCCAAGAGAATGAGCCTGCATCCTGTAAAAG
>CAXMSH010000215.1:0-2817 GCA_964195875.1 Thermodesulfovibrionia bacterium | reverse complement strand
GAAAGATATGACGGCAAAGGATACCCTAAAGGATTGAAAGCCGAACAGGTTCCACTCGGTGCCAGGATAATTATTGTAGCTGACGCGGTTGACTCTATGATGCATGACAGGCCTTACAGAAACCGTCTTATGCATCAAGAAGTAATGAGTGAGCTGAGCAATAATTCCGGCACCCAGTTCGATCCAAAAATTACCGATATTATCCTGAGCGGAAAGGTAGTGCTGCAGTAAAATGTATAAATCAAGATTTGCATTTAAATGAGTTGATTTATAAAAAGGGTCCTCCGCCACGGTCGAAGACTCGCCGTGGAGAGCGGATTCGCTGAGGCGAAGAATCCTCGAACCCTGGAACCCTCGGACCCTTTATGAACAAGGCATAGAAGTCAGGGCAAGTAATTACACGTTTTGTAATGGCTATTAGCAGCTATCAAAGTTGAAACTATTTAAGTCCAAGTACATCCTGCATATCGTAGAAACCAGGTTCCTGTTTTAAGACCCAGACAGCAGCCTTAAGCGCACCGCTTGCAAAAGTGTCCCTGCTTGAAGCCTTATGTGTTATTTCGATCCTTTCTCCTATACCGCCAAAAAGGACTGTATGCTCTCCTACGATATCGCCGGCACGTATTGTCTGCATACCTATCTCTTTCCGTGTTCTTTCGCCTATTAATCCTTTTCTCGTATAAACAGCTGTCTCTTCGAGGTTTCTGCCGAGTGTATCGGCAAGCACCTGGGCCATCTTCATGGCGGTTCCTGAAGGTGCGTCTTTTTTATGCCTGTGATGCGCCTCTATTATTTCAACGTCATAGTCATCTTCCAGAACCGGTGCTATATCAGCGAGCACTTTCAGTATAAGGTTTATTCCCACGCTCATATTTGGCGCAAGCACGCAGGGAATTTTATCAGTATGAGATTTTATTTTTGCAGTCTGCTCGACTGTCAGTCCTGTTGTTCCTATGACAATCGCAATGCCTTTCTCGACAGCGGCCCCGGTTAGATTAACTGCTGTTTCAGGATTTGAAAAATCTATGAGTACATCGGCTTTCTCCCTGATCTCATTAATATCTCCCGATAGGGCAATGCCGATATTCCCTATCCCAGCGGTCTCTCCTATATCTGAGCCGATCCTCGGGTGGTCTTTGTACTCAAGGGCTCCAACAATGTTTATCTCTTCGTGGTCGTTTGCAAGCGTAATAATTCTTGTGCCCATTCTCCCCGCGGCACCTGATACAATTAAATTAACCATTGTCATTCTCCTTTTCTGATTGAACCTGATTGTCAATGCTTTCTCCTTTAATCCTGTGCTCCTCTGAAGCCCACATTCCAAGATCAATCATCTTGCACCTCTCTGAACAGAACGGTCTGTGAGGGTTCTCTTCCCATGTCGTAACTTTTTTGCAGTAAGGGCATTTAATATTCATTTTTATAGTTCTGAGTTTATTTCACAAACTAATTGGTATTTAATGAAAATTAGTTTAAAGAAACAATCAGGAATTATCAATAGCATGAAATTATGGTCCCGCATATCCGGCTTATAAAACCTGTAATTATGTATTTTAATATCCTGCAGACTCTGCTATAGGATTTCCTAATAATCCCCCCTTTAGAAAAGGGGGTTAGGGTCTCCCTAACTGAAGATTAACGATAAAAAAGGTTACAGGAAAGAAGAGCAATGCAAAACTCTATGATACGGGACATTAGACATACGAGACATTAACATCTTGACAACATGTATAAATAAAAATAAAATGTCTCTAAAGGGGAAGAAATGACGACATGTAGAAGAATAAAGAATTGCAGTTTCTTCAATATCGAAATGAAGACTATGCCTATAACAGCAAAATATTTTAAAAAAAACTTTTGTGAAGGGGACCATTCCAAATGTGCAAGAAATTATCTTTTTACCTATCTGGAAAAGAATGATTTTTCTGTGGATGACAAGAGAAAGGATATTATTACCAAACTATCAGATACCCTATATCCTGATCAACTTGGGAAGGTTAAAAAAGCACTCCCTGATTCAGGGTCAGAATAATCTTTTTTCCTTATTGACAGTTGCTGAGCTACTCATAAAATAATTATTTACGGATAGCTATTTATTGATTACTATTTGAAACCTTTAGTTTTGAAAGAATATCGAAAGTATTGACTTCAGATCAAGCATACGATAAAAAGAGGGCGAGTAGTTTAAACTCGCCCCCTATGTATTTAACTTGATAATTTGTTTTATTACTCTGTCCTTCTTCTCCTTAGGTAAAATACTGCAGCAACTCCTGCAAGGAACAGAAAGATGACCATCCCCCACTGGCTCATGGTCGGTACATCTGTCACGGCCGGAGCAGCCAGAATACAATTACCCGTGTTAATGTCACATGCTTCTCCTGCAAGACACTGGCTGTCATCTGCAAAGTCAACACACACGTCATTCACTTCATCGCAGGATGCCCCTATTGTTACACAACCAAATATGGCAGGAGGACAGGCGCTGACGGCGACGCAACTGCCGGTTGGTATATCACACGTCTCCGTGCCGTTACAGAACTGACCGTCGTTACAATCGGCATCCGAGGTACATATATCAAAGATAACCTGAAATCCACCGATCTCTGAACCTGTTTCTTCATTCGACCATGGCGATAGACCATCAGAATCAGCATAAAAGCGCTCTACAAAAAAACCGCTCGAATCGCCACTGCTTGTTTCTACCAAAACCTGGCCACAACTGCTATCACTTAAATAGGAAACAGAAGGATTAGAGAAACGAATTATCAGTCCTCCACCGGAGAAATTGAAAGGAGACTCAACAGTGAACTGAACTTC
>CAXMSH010000214.1:0-2826 GCA_964195875.1 Thermodesulfovibrionia bacterium | reverse complement strand
TGGAGCCCGTCACCCGGTATAGGCTGGTCTTTTAGAACACCTCCGTGCGCATTAGAGACAAACTCTACCAGTTCCCTGCCTTCTGCATAGGGGCCTGCGCCCTCTCCACAACTTCCACAACCTTCTCCCATGGTGTTACCTCCGAAAAATTATTGATTTAAAACTTAACCAAAAGAACACAACATAACCACAGAGCACACAGAGAAAATAAAAGAATAAATTTTAAGATAACAATTACACTTCCCCCTTACTGCCTATCGACAGGAGTGCACAGAGAAGGCCGAGAAACACACGTTTTTTTTGGAAATATCAAACTATTCCTCTCTGCCCTCTGGGGTTACCTTTATTTTATAATAATCTAACAAAGGTGGTTGCCGCAACTTCTAGGTTATCTTTGAAAGCGCCCTTATCTTGAGCTCATTGATCTGTTCGAGCATCATTTTGTGCTTCTTCTCGTCTTCCAGAATGTACTTCAAGAGCTGTTTTACAACCGGGTCTGTTGACCTTCCGATAGCATTTTCCGCGTACTCAATCGTCTTCTCTTCAAGAGAGATATGCCTGTTAATTGATGAGGAGAGTTCGGCTATCTCATCAGGTGTCAGGCTTATAGCTCTCTTTGTCATACTGTCGAGGATAAGCTGAAGTATTGCTCTGTGCTTCTCGGAATCGGAACGTATCGCGTTAATAATGGTTTTTACAATAGGGTTGCTGGTCTTATCTGTTATTTTTTCACATCCCTTAATGGTATAGGTCTCTGTAGTCTTCCAGCTCCTCAATATTTCAACGAGCTTCTGATCCATCTTTTTTCCCTTCATCTTTTTTGTTGCCATTCCGCACCTCCTTTTAAACAGATCATCTTGTCAGAACTTAACCACAGAGATCACAGAGAAATAAATAAACAAATAATATTTAGAACCTATTACCTCTGTACACTCTATTTTATAACTTAATTAAAAGAAAATAAATAAGAACTACTCACCACAGCCAAAAGTAGGCGCTTCCAAGCGAGCACACAGAGAAAACAAAAGAAAGATTTATAAAATAACAGTTACACTTAACTCCTCACTGCCTACTCACTTGCCTCGGGGCGAAGCAACGGGCCTAGATTCGGCGAAGCGGGTCGGCAGGAGTACACAAAGAAAAAGACACAACATACCTTATTTAGTATCAATATGTTCCTCAGTGACCTCCTAAATTATTAACCGTTTTATCCCGTCTTTTAGCCTCTCTACGTTGAAATTAATCAGTAACCCGACTCTCGTGTTCATTGCCTTTAAATAGGTTAATAATTGAGCTTCATATATTCTATGCATTGTTTCTACTGCTTTTAATTCAACAATTACTTCATTCTCTACCAGATAATCTATTCTATGCTTCCCTATATCGTTGCCTTTGTATTTCAGGCTTATTTCCTTCTGTTTCTCAAAAACAATATTTCTTAATTTGAATTCATGCGATAATGCCTCTTCGTAGACATTCTCTAATAATCCTGGGCCTAATGTTGAATGTACCTCTATAGCACAGGAAATTACTTTCTCCGTAATGTCTTTTAAAGGAAATTCGCCTGGAGAAGAAAGAGTTTTTCTCTGTGCCCTCTGTGGTGAGGTTTTTTTCTGTTGTTTCATGTTTTATCCTCGTTTGTTACTCCAGCACCTTGATCTGCTGAACCTTCTTCAGTATAATCTCAGCCCTTCCGTCATATTCCTTGATAACGCCGGTAACGTCAACAGTCCGGCCCCAGTAAAGTTCATCAGGGGAATCCGGGAATCTCCCCCTGTTTCTACTGAATATTACGGCGGTAAAATTATGCGGCACCTTAAAATCGCTTTCACTGTTAAGGAATATCGCCTTTCCGCTGTCAAAGGACTTTTTTACAAAGAACCTGACGGTCTTCTTTTCTCCTATATGACTTAAGGCGTCTTCCGGGCAGATGGTATCAGCATTACCGCAGGACTTTGCGAGGGCCATCTCCTTATTAACTTTCTCCTGCCATATACTGAGCTTCTTCTGATCCCAGAGGCCCAGGTTCCTCTCCCTTGCTGCTTTTTCAAAACCCCTGAACTCCTCCAGATACCTGAATGGAAATCTGGTATACGCAAACGCGTAACCCTGCTTTACGAGTTCAGCGTTTACAAAGAATTCTCCGTCATGTATCCAGACATAACGCAGAAGCCGCTCGTACTTATCAATGTCATCATTACCACCCTTCCTTAGGCAGACAGTTTCACCCTCAACCCATTCCCTGAGTTTATTGGACGCCTCTTTGCCATACCACTGAGCGTCTGTTCTTCGGTCTGCTGTTTCAGGAGTATCAATGCCGATAAGCCTCACCTTTGAACCATCATGGAGACTGAAGGTGTCACCGTCGATGACCCTTGATACTTTCTGGAAATCGCAGTCCTCGACGGCAATTACATCGGGATTCCCGGACATGCCGTATGATGAATGGCAGATAATCAGTGAAAATATGAGAGTTGCAAGGAGGAGAAGATTGCCGGTTTTTTGTCTTGTCAACATGATGATAACCGGGAAGCCGGGATGGTCTTCATTTACAGCTCTTGCAGGAAGGGGCACTGCATGAGGTGCACCCTGAGGATGTCTGATGCTCGACACCGCTCATACCAAAGACAGAAAATTTCTTCTTCACATCCTTTGATTTGCATTTATCGCAGGATACCTCAGGGTTCTGCCCTGAGACGAGTGTCTCGAAGTTATTACCGCACTTAAGGCATTTGTATTCAAAAATTGGCATGGTTTAAAAAATAGGGTTTCCCGCAAACTTTACAACGTCTGTAAAGTTGAGACTGCGGGACAGGCATGGATTCA
>CAXMSH010000213.1:0-2840 GCA_964195875.1 Thermodesulfovibrionia bacterium | reverse complement strand
CCCGTGACTTTCCGCCCCCTTCTTGCAAAGGGTTTAGCTTTGTCGGGAAATACTCAGCTTATATATTATTTTAATATAGATTAGTTAAGACGTTAAGAGATATTTACCTAATTGTATATATATTTACCACTATATCTCTTATTTGTCAACTTAATTAATTTTATCGTATATATAAGAAATTGTTATTCGTAGAGATACGCAAATAGAATTAATGATTAACGCTTGAAATATTGCATTATGGGGCAGGATTCAAAAACAAGATAACAGGAAGAAAGCAAGCTTTCAAATTTCTCTAAGATTATAGAAAAAGTAGGGGGGGTACGTATTGAAATATATAGCATTCAGTACTATGTGGGCATCTATTGTGAATAGACTTTAGAGTTTATTGCTTACTTCTTTGATCTCCTCGAGTTTTTTCATGGCTCTGCCGGAATCTATGGCGTCTTTGACCTTCTCAATGGCCCCTTTAAAATCCCCGGCTTCGTTGCCTGCAATCAACGCGGCGGCCGCGTTAAGGACGGTAATGTCCCTTTTTGGGCCTTTTGCGCCATTGAGAATATCGGTTGTTATACGCGCATTCTCGAAGGCATTCTCGCCTTTAAGGTCGTCAATTGACGCGCGTGAAAAACCGAACTCTTCAGGTGTAATAAAGTATGTACTTACTTTACCGTCTCTCAGCTCCGAAACCTTTGTTCTGCCGGTGTTACTTATCTCGTCAAGTCCGTCTTCACTGTGAACCACAAAGGCATGAACGGTCCCCAGTTTTAAAAGGACTTGCGCCATAGTCTCTGTTAAATCATCACTGAATACACCGAGCACCTGTCTCTTTGCGCCGGCAGGATTCGTAAGGGGACCCAGGATATTGAATATCGTGCGTATCCCCATCTCCTTTCGCGGCCCTATAGCGTGCTTCATGGCCGGATGAAAAAGGGGGGCGAACATAAATCCGAATCCTGTTTCCTCAAGGCACTTCTCAACTTTCTGTGGTGCAAGATCTATCTTTACATCCAGACTCTCGAGTATGTCGGCACTGCCGCAACTGCTTGATACGGAACGATTGCCGTGCTTTGCGACAGGTACGCCGCAGGCTGAAACGATAATCGCCGCAGTGGTTGATATGTTGAATGTGCAGGCCATATCACCTCCTGTACCGCATGTGTCAACTGTATATTCAGGCGACTTTATCTTTGCTGCTTTTTCCCGCATAACTCTGGCGGCCCCGGTTATCTCCTCTATCGTTTCTCCCTTTATCCTAATGGCTGTCAGAAAGGAAGCTGTCTGCGCATCGGTGGCATTTCCAGTCATGATGTCGTTCATTGCATTGACCATCTGGTCTTCTGAAAGATGGACGTTCTGTATCAATAATTGAATGGCCTCTTTTATCATTTATCACCTCACATATATTTAAGAGATGCGATAATTCTATCACACGTGCAGACAAAAAAAAAGCTTGTCAGGATAGCATTTACCGAAGATTACGGTCCTTCTAATCCGGCTTTACAACAATAAACTTTAACCGTATAATAATCCTTTAATCTCTTGGTAAATCAGATATTGTGTTTTCCCCCTTTTTTTGAATTAAAACGTACGATGTGATCAGTTTATGTTAGGAGGAGATGTGGCGTTTAAGATAGTGGTACTGATTAAACAGGTTCCTGATACGGCTGAGGTAAGGATAAACCCTGAGACAAACACCCTGATAAGGGACGGTGTTCCAAGTATTGTTAACCCATATGACCTCAATGCTCTTGAGGCCGCGCTCCGTATAAGGGAAGGTGCAGGCGGGACAGTAACAGTGCTCAGTATGGGTCCTCCACAGGCAGAGGATGCCCTAAGAGAGGCTATCTCAATGGGCGCTGATGAGGGTGTTCTGCTGACTGACAGGGCGTTCGCGGGCTCTGACACATGGGCAACAGGATATACTCTTGCTAAGGCGATCAATAAGATAGGAGCTGACATAATTTTCTGCGGCAAGCAGGCTATTGATGGTGATACTGCTCAGGTAGGCCCTGAAACAGCGGAGTTCATGGGTATTCCTCATATAGCTTACGTAAGGAAGATAGAAGAGGTAAGAGAAGGCTATATCAGGGTCCAGCGCATGATGGATGAAGGTTATGATATTGTTGAGTCTTCAATACCGGTGCTGTTGACGGTTGTAAAGGAGTTGAACGAGCCCAGACTGCCTTCACTTAAGGGAAAGATGGCCGCGAGGAAGGCGGAGATAAGGAAGATGGGGATGTCTGATATCGGTGCTGAAGAGTCCAGCCTCGGGCTCAAGGGTTCCCCGACCCGGGTTAAGAAGATTTTTGCGCCCGCCGTAAGGGCTGACAGAAAGTTGTTTGAGGGTTCTCCCAAGGAGAAGGTAGACGCCCTTGTTGAGGAGTTAAAGAAGATTAAATGTATCTGAAGGTAACTATCAGCAAATGCACAGGTTGTCAGGAGTGCCTGAACTCATGCCCCTATGACGCGATCGGTATGAGGGATGAAAAGGCGTTCATTAACGAGTATTGCCAGCTCTGCAATATGTGCATGGAGGCATGTCCTGAGGGGGCCATCAAAGAGATAAGGGAAGAGGGAGACAGTCCTTCTGAAGCCGCCAAGTCTCCTGATAATACGTATAAAGGTGTATGGGTATTTGCGGAGATGAGGGAAGGGATGCCGGCACCTGTTTCGTTTGAACTGCTCGGGGCCGGCAGGAGACTTGCGGATAAGCTGGAGACAGACCTATCATCAGTAATCCTCGGTGCGGGGAAAGAGGCTGCTGACGAACTGTTTAAATGGGGTGCTGACAGGGTTTATCTCTGCAGCAATCCCGCACTTGAGAAGTTCAATGACGAGGC